>JBAYJA010000004.1 GCA_041665345.1 Patescibacteria group bacterium | reverse complement strand
TTTTTCAAAGTACTCTCCTTTCTCCGTTGTAAGATAACTGCCCTTTTGTATTATGGTTGACCACTGTACCAAAGGTTGCACAGAAGGTCAAAAGAATCAATTGCAGTCTGGAACTTGCATATGCAGGAATTTATCCCTAGAATAGAGGACAACAAGTAGTACCTTAACCGCCCCTGTACACTTTTTGGGTACAGGAATAGTCCCTCACAATTTCAAGACGAGAAAGGAGTAACTGACGATGTTCTGGTGGAATTGGCTTATCTCGATTTACAGTGCTCATCCCTGGCAAGATGACGAATAGTAGGTGGCTTTCCGCTTAACCTACACACGGGTCTGCACCAGCAGGCCCGTTTTTTTCCACACTATACTCATACCGCTTTAGTATGATATTGTATTTGTACTCTTATGTCTGTCGCCATATCCGCCACCAACGTCCATAAATCCTTTGGGGAAAACCATGTCCTGAAGGGGATTAACCTGGAAGTACCCGCGGGCACGGTTTTTGCTCTACTGGGGCCAAATGGCGCTGGGAAGACAACCATTGTGCGTATCCTTTCAACTCTCCTACAGCTTGATGGCGGCACTGCAACCGTTGGCGGTTTTGACGTGAAATCGCAGGCGCAGGAGGTTCGGGGGATCATTGGCCTTACGGGCCAGTTTGCGGCTGTGGATGAGAAGCTCACCGGCCGGGAAAATTTGGAAATTATTGGCCGGCTCTATCACATTAGCGCCGCCGATGCGAAGCGCCGCGCCCAGGAACTGCTGCAGCGGTTTGAACTGCTAGATGCCGCGGGCAGGGCGGTGAAGAAGTACTCTGGTGGGATGCGTCGCCGTCTGGACTTGGCTGCTAGTTTGATTGTGACGCCGCCGATCATTTTCCTGGACGAGCCCACGACTGGCCTGGACCCGCACAGCCGCAACACCATGTGGACGATTATTGAGGAACTCGTGAAGGAGGGGACCACCATTCTCCTGACGACGCAGTACTTAGAAGAAGCAGACCGGCTGGCAGATACGATTGCTGTTATTGACAACGGCGTGGTGATTGCTATGGGCACGGCCGATGAGCTCAAAGACAAAGTGGGCCGCGAGCAGCTGGCAGTGGAAATGGAGAACGACGCGGACTTTACCAAAGCCGTGGCTGAGCTTGGCACGCAGGCGGTCCAGCACAATGCGGCAACACGGACGATGAAATTCCCGGTTGAGCACGGTGTGCACCAACTGCGATCCATTCTTGACCAGTTTGATGAAGCGCACATTAACGTGAAGAGCATTGCTACCCACCGGCCCACGTTGGACGACGTGTTCTTGAAGCTCACTGGTCACGAAGCCGAGATAAAAACCGAGGAGAAACCATAATGTCTACAACTATTGCGAGCAAAATCCCGCAGCAAAAACACTCAGGCCTCACCTGGTTCTTCATTGATAGCTGGGTCATGGTCAAGCGGAGCTTGCTGCAAATCCGGCAAGACCCGGAGCAGCTGCTGGGTCTCACCATCCAGCCAATTATGTTCGTGGTGCTGTTCCGCTACGTCTTTGGTGGAGCCATTGATACGGGTGGCGTGAGCTACGTCAACTTCCTCATGGCTGGCATCTTCGTGCAGACGGCAGCGTTCGGCTCAACCATGTCTAGTTACAGCGTGGCCATTGATTTGGAAAAAGGCATTATGGATCGGTTTCGGTCTTTGCCCATGGTGAAGAGCGCAGTGCTCACGGGACACGTGACGGCCGACTTATTCCGCAACCTGCTGGCAACCGCAGTGATGGTTGGCGCAGGTTTGGCTGTTGGCTTCCGGCCCGAAGCAAGCCCCAGTGAGTGGGTGCTGGCCATCGCCCTGTTGCTGTTCTTTTCGTACTCCCTCTCGTGGCTCTTCGTCCTGGTGGCGTTGGTTGGCAAATCCATCCAGTTCGTCCAGCAGTTTGGCTTCATCCTTATTTTCCCGCTCACCTTCGTGAGCAGCGCGTTCGTGCCCGTGAGTACTATGCCCTCGTGGCTGCGCGTCTTCGCTGAGAACCAGCCACTCACCCACCTCATTGAAGCCATCCGCGCTCTGCTAGTGGGTACTCCAGTGGGCAACCACGTGGGGTGGACAGTGGTGTGGAGCTGCATTATTTTAGTGGTCGGCCTGACCGTCACCACCACCATTTTCCGGCGGAAGGCGAAGTAATTTTCATACAGACGCTCCAAGTGTAGAACCGCACTTGGTTTTTTTTGTTGACACGATCTCAGCCGTTGCGTACACTGCTACCTCTGGGTACACTGAGAGAAGTCCTTTGTCATGTGATTGATATAGGGGGGTGGCCATAGCTCAATGGTAGAGCACTGGTTTGTGGTACCAGTGGTTGTGGGTTCGAGTCCCATTGGCCACCCCCGTGCACCAATCAAAAACTCTTTTTCAGGCATTAGGTGCGTCATTGGAGTAAAGTATGTGGGACTCGAAGGGCGAGGACGGCTGCCAAAAAAAGGTAGAGTTTTTTGGTGTAAAAAAAGCCCAGGGGAAATATTCCAAAGGGCTTTCGGTCGTGTTTCCACGGCCTCTTGAAACTAGTCGCTAAAATTAAGTAAAAATACTCCCGGCAACTTCTGAAAGAGACTTATTGCCCTTTCTACATCTGTTAAATTAATGTAGAGGGTTGGTACGAGCCTCTTTTCGGGGGAGGATCTCCGTCCGAAAGCCTCATTGGGGCGGTTCACGTCATGGAGACCAACAGAGGCAGTATTATCACCCACCTCGTTGTCATCCATATTAAATATCACCCACACCGTCGATGTGTCATCGATATCATACCGATAAACATTGCGAACTTTCTTTCCGTCCTCGGTGGTTGAATCGGTGTAGAGAAAAACGACACCAATGCTTCTGTCTGACCAGATGCGTGGTTCAAATCGAACCATTTCCACCTGGTCGAACTGGATAACCATCCCGGTATCGAGTGGTTCTGCCATGAGTTGCGCCTCGGTCAAATGAGTTGCTGCCGCCGGCAAGGATGATAAAAAGACGATGGTCAGAGCCACCATGACGACTACTGCGATGCGCACATAGCCTCGCATACAAACACTCCGTTCCTCCACATCGTGGATGATCTGGGTTTATGGTGATAACAAGGTGTAATTTTCTCTATGGTAGTTAGCGCAAAGGTGCTGGGCTGAGCCATTCCTATTCTTGATAGCAGACAAATGCTAACGATTTTTCAAGGTTCTTAATAACCGCACACCTTACAACACCTAATGACGCATGTCAAGTGCGCGTATGGCTGAATGTGCGAGGTAAAAAGTGTTCTTTCCCGCTGCGCAAGCAACCTACCCGACATCCCGTCATCGCAGGCGGGAGCGTGTCGGGCGGGCATTGGCCACCCCCGTGCACCAATCGAAATAATAGTTTTTAAAAGAGTCTACTCCTTGGTAGGAATAGACTCTGTGTTTAGGTACAATCGGGACGATCGTAATTTCACTTCTTTTGGAAAAACATTGCAAGTTTTATGATCGTATCGTTGTGCAGCAATTGAAATGGTCCTTTGTTATTCAGAACCACAAGGGAGGTGTCTGATCTGAAATCGAGTGGTTCGGATGAACCAAATGTCCCCCAATCGAGCGGACCAAGCGCCCAATCAACCGATCCATCGAAATTGTAGTCCGTCCAGGTCGTGAGTACTTTTTGCCCGGTCGTACCCTCCGGCCGAACCCAAATTGAGATTAGGTCCAGGTTGGTTGAATCCGGTAATCCCGAGCGATTTGAGATGTAGATGGTATACCGTTTCCCATCCATTGTGATAACCGCTTGGTAGCCGGAGTAAGGAGCCTGGTATTGCTTCCAAAGCAGCATTTTTTTCTTGTTCACGCCGTTCGCAACGGCAGTCGATACTCCCTGAACAGTTTGGCTGTCAACTGAGGCCTTTGCCACAATCCTCAGGCCAGCCGATACTTGCACAGGAATCGCAAGGATGAAGAGTAGTAAAAGGGTAGACATCAACATTACTTTACGCATGATTTCCTCCTCTGCGTGTGTGGAAGATGAATGTGAAGGACTTTTCATTTTCAGGCTAACGTAGCAAAGTATCTCCTTTTTGTCAATTGTAGGTAGGGCGTATAGGTGGTCGTAGAGTTCGTTCCTGGAGACCCCCGTGTAGCAATCAAAGTACTTTTCATAAGCTGTGCTGCTAGACACATTAAATTGACAAAAAATGAACCCGCTTAGTACAGTACAGATTGCCCATGAGTGCCCTCACCCTCGAAGAATTAGACAAACGTTTAGAAGCACACGCGGAGTATATTTTAGGCTCCGCGAAACGTGGTTTTGATGAAATGAGTGAGAACTTTCAGGCTGTACAAGTAACCGTGGGTACACTCGGTAAAGACCTGCTCATTGTGAAAGAAACTCTTGTCGCGCAGGAAAGAAAGCTCCTGGTTATGGAACAAAAATTTGAGACGTTCACAACGTCAGTCGACCGGTTTGTCAAAATTTAGACAGACCTCAATCAGGAATGCACCGTCATGCGGTAACATCTCCGGGATGCTGAAATCCGCATTCAGAAATTGGAATTGGGTCTTAAAACCGCCTGAGCAGCGTATCACCCGCTTCCCATTCAGTCTGGCAGCCTGTAAAGTATAGGTAGTCGCCTTTTTTGTTTCCCTATGGCTTCTTACCCACAGAGTGTAGAAAAACTCATTACTTCGTACGAAAAACCTCTACCCAACCTGGAGGCCTTGCCGGGCGTGCCACGGATTAAGCTCAATGAGGTCATCAGCAAACTGGCCTACGTGTACGAAAAAGTGCGGAACTCTATTGATTTCCGGGAAGAGCATTTGCTCCGCCGGAATGCCATTGAGCGGATTCTCCGTCGGCGGTACTTGGTGGAGAACCGAAAGCTCATTGATGCGAAGCTCCTGGTGCATGAGCTCATCCGCGCGCGCTACTTACCCAATGATAAACTGCCGGAGTCGCTCATACCTATTGTCCAGAACTACATTGACCGGTACTTGTCGCTCCTTGACCACCTGCAGCTGCACCGGACCAGCCCGGAAGACCGGAAGCACATTGGTTGGATTCTGAGCGTGGCATCTGCAGATGTGGAAGAGCGCTTGTCACCAACCACGCGGGAAGATGCATTGGTAGAAGTGATGTACGGAACATTGCGGAATAACATTGTGCTTCCGGATGAGGTTCCGACAGGTCAAGAGCAGGATGTGCTGGTCTACCTGGCCATGCACCGCGCGTTGCTGAAGTCTGACGAAGCAACCCTGCGGTACCATTTGTTCACCTGGGCGTATCCGACTTGGCGGAATCCAGACCATAAAATCACTGAGGAAGTCCGAACCCACTTTGCTAGCTTGGTGGAAGGGATTGAACGACGCATCAATCATCCGCTGTCCGAACGGATGTTGAGCATTTGCCGTCGGTACGCCATCTCCTTCATTACGCTGGCAGACGTGCTGCGGACGAACGCTGGCCAAGAGCGCACGCTGGTCATGAATCCCGATTTGATGGATGAGACCGTGCGGAAGGCTATGGGCGACCGGGTGAAATTGGTGCGGACCCGCTTGCGCCGAACCACGGTCCGGAGCATTGTGTACATCTTCATTACCAAAATGTTCTTGGCGCTCTTGGTGGAATTGCCCATTGAACTGCTCTTCTTCCGGAACCATGCGTTGCTCCCGCTCTACATCAACGCCACCTTCCATCCGGTGCTCATGGCATTCATTGGGCTCAGTGCCGTGGTCCCGGGGAAAGAGAATACCGAACGGGTGGTCCTTGCCGTGCGTGAAATTTTGAATCCAAGTTCACCACGCCAAGTGTTTGGGAAAAAGCACCGGCCGCGTCGCCGTCGTTCGGTAACAAATTTCGTGTTCACGCTTGCCTACCTGGCCACGTTCGTCTTGAGCTTCGGCGGCATTGCTTGGCTGCTCCTGTCTTTGCAATTCACCTGGATTAGCATTCTCATTTTCCTCTTCTTCCTCTCGGTCATCAGCTTCTTTGGCATGCGCGTCCGGCTGGTGGTGCGGGATTTGGTTATCCTGGACCGACGAGAAAATCTCTTCATGCTCCTCTTGGATTTCTTCTCCCTCCCCATTCTCCGGGTGGGCCGGTGGTTTTCCAAGAAAATTCCCAAATTCAACCTCTTCAGCTTCATTCTGGATTTCATCATTGAAGCGCCCTTCAAAATCTTCGTGGAAGTCGTTGAAGAGTGGTTCTCTTTCTTGCGGGAGAAGCGGGACGAAATTGGCTAAAAACCTTGGGTTTTAGGGGTGTGCTATACTACTTCCCACCTCGCCCCTAACCCCATAAGCCTATGCGAAAAGTCGCAGCAATTATCGGGACAGGCGCCATTGCTTTGGCGACCGTCTTTGGCGGATTCACGCCAGCCCAAGCGGCCAGTGAGCCAGCCGCTGGGAGTATTACCGTTACCGGGACGCTTACCGCCATCAGCGGTACTGCGTTGCCGTCCACGCTCAGCCTGCTCGTGGGAGCCACCACCTATACGGTGGAAGTGCCAACCACAGCGAAAATTCTCCGTCGGTACAACGGCACGTCCGATCTGGGGGAGTTTCTCATTGGTGATCGGGTAGAAGTGCGCGGCACTGCCTTGAACGACGCCGCAAATTCCATTAACGCCACACGCGTTAAAAATTGGACTATGCAACGCGTTGGTGGCACGTTTAAAGGTACCATTGTCACCACGGACTGTGTAAACAACACGTTCACCTTTTTGCCTGATAAGCGAGTGCAGCAGACTGTCTACCTCTCCAGCACCACAAAAATTACCCGGGGTGGGGAAGTGGGAACCTGTGCTGGTTTGAAGAATGGCGAACGTGCAAAAGTCATTGGGCTCTGGCGCCAGTCCAGCAACCGCATTGACGCAGACCGCGTGGTGGTGGACATGAAAACCATCTCGGGTACCATTGCCAGCATCACTCTCACCAACGGCGGCCTACAAGCGACGTTGACCCTTGAACGGAAGGTGAAAGTTCACAGCAGTTCGGTGCGCGCCAGCACATCTGACAGCACTGAAACTACCACCGAGACCTGGACCGTGAACGTTACCAGCGCCACCAAGCTTTTCCGACGCTACATGGGGAAGGCCACGATTGAAGAATTTCTGGTGGGCGACAAGTTGGAAGTGCGGGGGACACGGACAGCAACGGCCAACACCCTCAATGCGAACGTGATCCGCAACAACACCCTCACCATTAAGTTTGGGGACTTCACGGGTACGGTGAAATCCGTGGATGCTACAGCGCAAACTTTTGTTCTGCGCGTGAGCAGCAAGAAGTTTGGCGATGTAACCGTTACCACCACTGCCAGCACAAAATACGTGGATGAGAACGGTCTCCGAACCTTTGCCGACGTTTCTGTTGGGGACAAGGTGAAAGTATTAGGAACCTACACCTCCAACACGAAAAAGCTAGCGGCAACGCGCATCTTCTTCAAAGAAGCGCAGAGTGAGGTAACGGAGTAAGTTTCACGAGTACGATTTTACAGCCACCGGAAAACCGGTGGCTTTTGGTATAAAAAACCGCCAGCTCCTATTGGAAGTGGCGGTAAAAAACGACCTTCATTACACAGTTGGGTGCATGGACTTTAGCATTTCGTATTTTATGTTGTGCCGAGTGAGAACCTCTGTCGGTAGGTTGTCCGGCACTCGGAGGATTGCCAAGAGTATGCACATCGGGGTTATTTCCTGGAGCCCTTGCGTCTGAGCTTCCTTTAAAGCAAGTAACAGTGTGCGCTGGTATGCAGTATTTATGGGCATTCTTCGTGGAGCCACTATGGGTTGCCCCACGTGCAGGCTCAGCGTACGGAGGTTAACGTGTATTTTGGTGTTTTCATCCGGCAAGAGCTGATCTTCAAGTTCGGCTTTTACCTTATTGAAGTCCACGCCTGAGTTCGCCAACCATAGAGTCGCCGGGTCAGATTCGAGTTTAAGGAGACCCAGGAAAAGAAGGCTCACACCAAGATATGATTTGCGAAGTTTTACAGCTTCAGCCTTTGCATGCTCCAGAATGTCACGTACAGCCGGGGAAATTGGGAAACTCGTCCCTTCTGCTGCAATTTTTGGCGTGCCTGTGAGACCTTCGTAGGCAGTCTTGTAGTCAAAGTCGAACAGGGAAAGTACTTGTGCGGCAACCCCTTCTTCCTCTTTCAGCAACGCGAGGAGGATGTGCTCAGGTTCGATTTCTTTGGATTGCAGTGTCCGCGCTTCTTGCAGAGCTAGCTCCAGACACTTTTTTGTCCGTGCAGTCAGTGGGAGCTGCCCCATGATTAGCGAGGAAGTGTTGCTTGGTTGTGTAACATCCTCAATTTCAAGAATGAGCTCATCCAGTTGGATGCTTGCATCCTCCAGAATTTTTGTTACGCGGTTGGGTCCACCCCGAATAAGTCCCAAGAGCATGTGCTCAGTACCAATGTAATCATGCCGAAGGCGGACTGCTTCGTCGCGTGAAAATTCAATTGCTTTTCTAGAAAGCTCAGAGAAGATCTCGATCATTGTAACTCCTTGGGAAAGTTCTGTATCCAATGTATTTTGGCTGCATCTTAACGCACCCGTGTGGGTTGTCAATACAATGTAAAAAGCCCCCAAGGTTATTCCTGGGGGCTACTTTCGTGCGATTACTAGCGGTACACAACCGCTTCAGTTTCCACAATCGTGTGGTTTTTCACCTGGGCGCTGGGTGAAATTTTCATCTTCACTTCAACCGTACAGTCAACGCCAACCAGCAGGTACTGCAAGCTGGTGTGTTTTGCATATTTCCGTAGGCGCACTTTCTGTAGTCGGCCAAGTTCCTCGTAACTGAGCACGTCCTCGCTCATTTTCTTTACCGTTTGCAGGTACGGTTTTTCAACTGTATTCGTGGTTTTAGGTATCTTATGCGCTGTCATTACCGGCATATCCGCTCCTTTTCTAGAGTTCTTTGGTTTCACAGAAGCTTAGCAGAGGGTTGGTACTTGTCAAATGTCATACTGGCAGCAGCCAGGTCAAGCCTGCCCCGTCGAATGACAGGGGGACCTGGGGTACCCAACAAAAAACCCGAGCGTTGTCACTCGGGTTTTCTGCTTCTTCTCGATTCCTTACCGAGGAATGAGCTTCACTATGCTGGCACCCAGCACCCGACCCTTACTGTAGGTCATGCGCTTGATGGTTTGGCGGCCATCGCCATTCGTCACCGTCACATCGTATGTGGTGTTTTTCAAATTTTTCAGCGGGACAGTGGCCAGCAGCGTTGTTGCATTCACCACCTGGACTTTGGAGGCAGCGATGGTTCCAACTTTTAGCCCAACCTTGCCTTTGAAGTTCGTGCCCGCAACAGTGAGCACCATGGTGCTGCTGTTCTTGCTCTTTACGCTAAATTTGCTCACCGTGGGTTTGACGCGAGAGGTTCCGGTGACGGAAAACTTGGTGAGGTGCGTTGTAGTTAAGGTGGCGGTATTATCTTTCACATCAACCAAACCAGTTGCACCATCGGTGGACCACGTTTCGGTGTTCGGATCCCAGAACTTCGTGGCCAAACCTTTTTCGCGCAGCCCGCTGTTCACAACTGCTGCATCGGAGTACGGCAGGGTGATGGTGGCAGGTTGATCCAAATCCTTCTTCTCGCGCCCAGTGCTATCAAGGGCTTTCACTTCGTAGGCCAGGGAGGCTGGCCGATCCAAAGTGGTGGGATCAATATCAACGGTTGGCGTGACGGTGAGGGAAACTGTACCGCTGGTTCCCAAGGCGAAAGGCGGGACGGTCACGGTCGTACCATCTGCCAAACCAATGCTTATGCTGTCATCTGCATTCCCAGACTTCGTTACCGGACCAGGCACGGCAATACCTGTACTCTTCAAGGTTAGGTTGACGGTGTTCGCTCCGGCTTTTGGCGTAACACCCACTGGCTCACTGGACGTCAGGGTATTCCCAGAGAGGTCAGTCACCACCACATTCCAACGTTCACCTTTGGTGACACTCAGGCTGTACGTCCCCGTGGGGCTGACCGTGCCTGTTACCTGAGAACCATCATTAGAGTACGCAGTCACGGTTCCGCCCTTCTCCGCCTTGTTGTTGAATTTCACTGTACCTTGCAAGGTGGCGTCAGTCTTTTCGAAGACCAGGTTGGCAGTTGCAGTGGTGCTGCCGGAAATTTTTACCGTCTTCGCATCAGGTGGTAGCTGCGTCTCAGCCACGGCGGGGGTTTCGCCAACGGTAATGAGGTAGGTTCCATCTGGCACCTTGGCGGTATACACACCGCTGTCATTCGTTTCTGCAGTCACCGTTATGAGATTATTTGGATCCGTGGTGCCGGTTGCTTCTAGTGCATTCCGATTGTCCAAGGTAACCACGGCACGCTTCACCACGCCGCCTGCGGCATCGGTTACTGTACCGGTAACGGTATTGTTCCCTTTGAAGACCGTAATGTTTTTCGTGACAGCCTGACCAGCCTTCACCGTAATGCTGTTTTGTCCGGCGGGTTTGTTCAGCAGCCCAGCAGTCAGCTCAGGGTTTTCAATATCGTAATCGTACAGCCACGTACCGGCTGCTAGGGGCAGGGTGTACGAACCATCAGCGGCAACCGTGGTGCTGGTGAAGTTGCCATCAGCATCCAGGGCAACAACTTGGATGTCAGACCCAGCACTGGTCAGCACTGCGCCACCAACCCGGAGGCTGCCGGTCATGGTTGCGTCGTAGGCTTTGAGGGTGAGGTTTTGGGTTGCGCCGGCGCCAACAATGGTTACCTGCTTTTCCGCACCACCCGCGTAGTCTGCGCCGGGTGCAGCCATGACGCCCACCACAACCTTGCTGCCGGTTACTTCGGAAGAGGAGAAGTCAATGCTGAAGGCGCCGTCCACCACTGGGGCAGCAATACGAACTTTGTTGTTGGTGGTCCGGACGTAGGCGCTGCCTACGAAGTCCGTCACTTTTGTTCCCGCGCTATTCAGCACGTTGCCGCTCACATTCCGGTCAATGGTTTTCATCTGGATGTTCAGACCTGTCACTGTCTGCCCGTTGGTGATCGTTGCCGTGGCTGGGGTGACTTGGGAGTACTGGGACTTGCCGGTGGGCGCATTCAAACCAATGGTCCAGGTGCCGCCACCCACGGTCAAGTCAAAGTTGCCGGCAGGGTCGCTGTTCGCATTCACCCGTTCGTTTCCACCTTCACGAACAGCGAGTAGAGCAACATTGCCAATGGCTGCGCCTGTGGTATTGGTCACCTTGCCTTTCAAGTGCCCGCTGTTTATCTGCGCGGTTACTGTGCCCAAATCCACAATCCCACCTTCAGTCATCACAAAGGTTGTGGCTGCAGGGTCAAATGATTTTCCATTCAGGTCATTGTGGAAAGCGGAAATGCCGTAGATCCCTGGGGTGAGGTAGACACTCAGGCAGGAGTCAGCCTGCTGCACCTTGCGTCGGGTGCCCACGCCGTCTGAACGGCGGAAGTCAATATCTGCCACGAAGTTGCTGGTGGTGAGTTTGCTCCCATCGCTGTTGAGCAAGCAGACGCTCACCTTGCCGGTGGCGGGGGTCACGGTGAAATTCAGGGTTGTGGATTGGGTGGTGGCGTCAGCGGCAAAATCCACGCGCTGTGGGGGAATCTCAGAAATCCACCGGGGCGTGTACTCGGACAGGTTGATCTCCGGTTGGACAAACCAGGTGCCGCCCACCACTGTGGCCGTGTAGTTCCCGCTGCCATCAGTTCGGGTTGAGACTCGGCTGGCGCCGGAAATGTTGTAGGGGTCAATGGTAATGTCCGCGTCGGTAATGAGTGCGCCGGCGGTGTTCCGCACTGTGCCACTAATGGTCTTGCTAGTTTGGATAAACTGGAAGTTGACATTGGGGTGTGTGGCGGCGGTGACGTAGGAAAAGTTAATTGAGCCTTCCCCAAAACGGTTGTAGCCAGTGGGTGTCCGCGCTTCCACCACGTAGCTGGTGCCGTTGGTTAAGTCATTCGAAAAGCTATACGTGCCATCTGCGGCAGTGGTGGTCTGCACACTAAAAATGCCGTCTGGGGTGTGCAGTTCCATCACCACACCCGCAATGGCTGTGCCGGTGGTCGTGGTCACCGTGCCCGTCACCACATTGGTAATGGCCAAAGCCGGAAGAGCGGACAACCCTGGGGTAGCAAAAAGCAAGGTGGTGATGGCTAGCGTGGTGCTAACTTTGGACCACAGACGTTTGGAGACTGTTCGCATACCTTTTTTTGGTTAGTTTGCGGGGTTGGCGGAAGTATAGCACGGCCAGAAACGACTAATAAAAAACAGGAGCGGCCAAGTGGCTGCTCCTGCAAAGTACGAATGTACGAATTTACACTACTTCTTCGAACACAATTTCGTCGCCATGCACATCGGCGTAGAATGATCGAATGTGCACCCCCGCGAAATCAGTCAAAATTGACTTGGTTGCGGTTCGAAGGTCAACCCGTCCTTTCAACGGGAGATCGACTGTCGGATGGTAGCCTTTCATCTTCTCATACCACTGACAATCGCGGTGGTTGATGATGATGATTTGCTTGACCTTTTGTTCCTTCACGAAGAATTTGATTTGCTCCCAAAGGAACTTCAAATTCTTCGGTAAGAACATTGACATCCCAAAGGCATGAGCGCCGCCACCAATCATGATTGGCGTGTAGTGCTCAATACCCAGCTCCTCAGTAACAAATAGCCGGAAAGCTTTCTGAAACCGAGGTGAGCTGCAGTGGATTACGAGCGTTTCAGACGGCGTATTGTCAAGACGATATACCGGTTTGTTGTGCCGGTATTCCGTGGCTTGTACCTCCTGTGGTTCTGATGCCACGATGGGCGTCGGTTCACCTCGTCGTGGAGCAACGACCCTCGCTGCTTTTTCTTCAGCTTGGCTCGCTCTCCCGCTTTTGGATT
The DNA here is from genome assembly GCA_041665345.1 of Patescibacteria group bacterium. Lineage (NCBI taxonomy): Bacteria > Patescibacteria group bacterium. The sequence goes on along the minus strand of JBAYJA010000004.1, from coordinate 148,446 downwards.
GTTCTGCAATGTTGCGTCCATTCATTGTGGAACTTACTCCTTCTTATCAGTGATTGTGGCAGCATCCTGGGCACTTGCAACCTTGATTTTCGCAAGGTTGAGGAGCCCTTCAATGTCAAAACCCATCGCCTGGGCACTGTCGAGGAGTTGGCTGATCATTTTTGGCCCCATCATTGCCATGCGAGTTAGTGAGCTACCCTGGCCGTCACCACTCCCGCCACCGTCGTAGACAATGACCTTGTCGATGTTGCCCATCGGCGCAGCAATTGCTCCAAAGACAGACGCAAACGACGTTACCACCGGCGGCAGTTCACGCACGACTTCAAGAAGTATTGCCGCTTGGCTGAATTGTTTATACGCCTCAGCTTTTTTCGCTAATCCTTCGGCTTCGGCCAGGAGCTTCTGCCGAATAACCTCGGCCTCAGCAAGGCCTGTTTCCTTGGTCACCTTTGCCTTGGCCAAACCTTCAGCCTCGATCGCAAATCCCATGCCCTCGCCCTCAACCTTCCGCTTGTGCGACTCGGCATCGGCGCGAAGGATGATCGCCTTATTGTCACCTGAAGCTCTGGCTTCTTGGGCAAGCTGGTAGCCGGCCGCTTCTTTGACTTGTGCATCGGCCTTGGCTTTGGCTGGCACAACCACGTCAGCTTCCTGCTTCTTCTCTTCGCGTTTGATGTTCTGCTCTTCCACGGCGATCATGGCGCGTGCTTGCTCTTCTTCCACCTTGACTTCAGCAATGACGACGCTTTGCTTCGCTTGGGCCGTTGCAAGTGGTCCAGCCTGTCCGGCAGTTGCTGTTTCCTTCGCAACTTCCGCATTGTATTGCTGCTTCGCAACGTTCGTATTCTTCGTTGCCTCAGCTTGGAGTTTCTCGTTATTCTGGTTTACGACTTCAGCCTGTTGCGCCGCAGTCGTGGACCGTTTCTTGGCTTCTGCCTTTGCTTCAGCCTCGCCAATCGAAGCGTCGCGCTGCACTTCCGCGGTTCGCTTCTTGCCAAGCGCCTCGATATACCCTTGCGTGTCGGTAATTGACTGCGGGTTGAACACGTCAATCTGAATGCCCAAGCGCGCCAAGTCTTCACCGGCTTCCTTGAGTACTTCGGTACGGAACTTCTCCCGGTCGTTGATGAGTTCTTCGACCGTGAGACGGCCAATCACACCACGCAAGTTCGATTCCAGCGTCTCCTGTGCAGTCTGGCGGATGTCCTGTGCTGTTTTGCCCAGGAACCGGCCACCAGCTATCAACAGCGAATCCGCGTCGTCTTTAAAACGGATATTCGCCAAGGCTTCAACGGTGATCAGTACGCCGTCCTTGTTCGCCATGTTCTTCGTTTGCACTTGCAGCGTGATTTCCGATAAATCCAGAAATTCCACTGCTTCGATAATCGGCTTGCGCAACCGACCACCACCAGTGACCACCACGGTTCCGGCTGGGAGCACGCGAACAGTTGCTGCTCCAGTTGCGGGCGTATGCACTTCGGCGCCTTTCTTCTGGCCCGACTTCGCGCCGTAGAAGAACGCAGCCTTGTGCGGCGGCACCTTCACGTAGAAGCTGGTCATGATGCGTACCAAAATGATTAAGGCCAACAGGGTGATGAGGGCTAAAATCGGCCACATGAAATTGGTGAAAAATTCAGTCACGAATCCTCCTTGGGTTAGGTGATTTTGGGTTACGATTCAACAACAATAACGTACTGTCCAACTTTGTCGATAATTTTTACGGTGGCGCCAAGTGGAATTGCATGGCCATCCTCCGTCTTCGCCATATAGGTGTCTTCGCGACCCCGGACATTGCAAGCCACCTGGCCAACACTGTCTTTCCCAATCGCGTCAATTAATCGGCCAACCGCACCAATGATGTCGGATTTGGTAATGGTCGATGACGCTTGCTGGCTCCAGATTGTCTTTATGACAGTGTAGCCAAGAAAACCCATGACCACAGCACCGCCGATTCCACACAGGGATGCAGCGAGCATTGACCAATCGGTTCCTGCGCTTATCCCAAATCCAGCAATACCAAAGCCTACCATGACGATGGCCAACATTTTCACTGAAAAAATTGATGGGCCTTTATCTCCATCGTGTGCTCCGTCATGGTCATGATCGCTGAAATCATGGTCGTGATCATGCCCGAAAAGCAAACTCAGCAGGAGTATGGCAAAGCCAAATATCCCGATCGTTGCAAAAACCATCATTCTGAACCTCCTTCAAGGTTTTGTGTGTACATATGTAGTTGGTAATGAAACAATTTCTGTGAGTATTTTTAGCAGAAAAATGTAACAGGAAGGGAATGTTTTGTCAAGGGAATTGACTCTGTTGGACTTGACAAAACCGCAGAATATGGATAGGGTTTTATGAAAATCAAAAAATGCGCATTGTGCGCGTCACGTAACCTTTTCCAAACAGGAGGAAAAAATGAAGAGTTTGCTCTTCTCCCTACTCATCGCTATTGCTTTTTTTGGACTTCCGCATCCCGCGCAGGCTGACGCTGGTGACTACGCCGGACATCAGTTCGTGCTGAAAGTTACGTATAACCCGCCGTTGCAGTGGAGCAGGCAAGAAGTGAACTGGCACCTATTCGGCAAAGCTGCGGCTTTTTTCATGCCCCAAAGTGCTTTTACCCAGACCTTTGTTTACCTTGGTCCGACGTATAAGAATACCAGTTTCTACGGCGGCTTGGTCTCAAACTGGGTCGAAAAAGACGCCGGTATGCTTGGGATCAATCTTGATTTTCCGCACGGACCATGGTTTGGGAACATCGAGGCCGATGTCATTCTCCACAAGGACTTCACTGATTTCTACGGCTGGGCTGGTGTCGATTACAACTTTGAGGTGTCTCGTACGAGAGCCTGGGTTGGCCCGCACATTGAAGTTATTGAACAGTCTGGACGCACAACTGCCCAAGGTGGCGCTCGTCTAGGCATGGGGGTGTTCGAACTCGGCACATACATTGGTGATGTCGGCTGGAACATTCGGTTTCAGGCAACGATTCCACTGTACAGTGCTGACTGATCTTTACGGTCAAAACACAAAGTCCCGCAACATCACGTTGCGGGCTTTTTTTCATGGGGAAATCACACCCTTCTTGACTTTTTCTGCTATGAATGCTAACTCATATATAGATTGCGAAGTTTTCAAACCTAATGCGTGGCAAAACGCCTAGGGTAGAAAAACCAATAACGTACTTGGAGGTACAACATGCCACTTTCAAAAATGACGCTCCGCGTGCCAATCGACTACGATGCTTCTTTCGACGTGATGGTGAGCGGCTGCAACTGCGATGAAGTCTTTGTCGACATCACTGAACCAAACTTCCCCCGCCAGCAAACGAGCGGCAAGGTCGAGAGGGAGATCACCCTCGTCTGTTTCAACGAAATCCTGAGCAGCGACGAAATGCGGGAGAAGCTCGACGAAGAAGGTCTGCAGCCTGGGCAAAATGATGACCTGCTGGCTGTGGTTGCTACCCAACTTGCAATCGACAACAATGCGATCATTCTTCAGATCGGACAGACCTGGAACCATGCCTGCGGCTGCCGATACGTCACTATGTTCTACGTCAAAAAGCTGATCCGGAAGCTCTGGATCGACTGGGACGAGAGCGACTGGGCACCGAACTGCTGGGTAGTAGCAGTTCCAAAGGTCGCGTCGTAACGCACCGAATTACAGTAGCCCGCAACATCACGTTGCGGGCTTTTTACTGGTGAAAATGGCTTAGGTATTGACAAATTGACGAACATGCGCTAGGTTGGGACGCTATCCACACTGCGAAAATCTGTCCAAACGCGCGGCAACTACTGCGCAAAAAGTGGGTGGTATGGACGTTGACATGAATGAGAAAGAAAGTGAAAGGAGGTTACAGACGTAAACCGCGAACAAACACAAGGAAAGGAGAAACAATGTGAGTAATCACAAGGTAGGACGTGCGCCTGGAGACACGTCAATTTTGGCCTATGTAACCCGTGTGGCTCCAGTAGGTCATAACGGCGCTCATGCATTCGCAAGATGCGACGAGCGTAAAGATTTGGGCGAAATATCTTTTTCCATTGAAACTGATCCCACGAAGGTGCGGAAAGTAACATGGAAAGGTGAATGGCCCAATGAAGGTGACTACGTTCGACTTGATGATGTTCGAAAGCATCGTCCGTCGAAGCAAGCTCGGTTAAAATCAAAGCGGAAACGCAAAGATGAAGTGAAGCATCGTGCGTACAAAGCTTGGATTGATCCGGTTTAACGTAGTCAAACAGAAGTAGACTTTCTTCGAGCGCAAGTTCGCGAAAAGTCGAAAGAAGTCCTCTGCCTGCAGTAATGTGGGATTGTGAGGGAAGTTCCATTTACCGACATACAGTAATGACATGTCGGAGATTTGTGAAGGAAACGTAAATGGTTGATTGGAAAAAAATTGGAGGCGCGTTTTATAAAGGTGATGACGATGACAAATCGTCAGATCCGCAGAAAACGCAACTTCCGCCTGGCGCCAGGCCAACGTACGTACCGCGGCAGTCAAACCAGACTTCTGGCGTTGTCCCGCGTAGCGTAACAACGGCACGCAGGTCACAGGGGACGAAAGCCCCAGCCGACTTCGACCAGTACTACTTCCAGAAAATTCTGGAAAATATTGGCAGTCGCGTCAAGAGCCCACAGGGATTTGATCAACTTATTCAGTTGGCACTCACTATGGCTACGACGATGGCTTCCGTACCGCTGGAGCAGCGCATTGATATGGCCTTAGCCACAGTCGGACCCACTACGGGACTGACGAAGGAAATTGTCATCAAGACGCTGCGAGATCAACTCACGGCCATGTCTGAGGTCCAGAAAATATTCGCTGAGGATACCCAGCAGGACGCGATTAATCAAAAGGCTGAGCATGCGAAGAAGAAGCAGGAATTGGAGAGACTCAAGAGTGATCTTGAACAGGATCTCCGAGACTTACAAACAAAACTCGACGACACAACCCAAAAGTTGCAAGCCGAGTCAAATGCCGTCAGTTCGGTCGATACCCAATTGGAGCTCGATCGCCAGGCATTCACCAGCGCATGTGAAGCCGTGAAACAGGGTGCCCCCAGCAACAACTGGTTTGGCATCGCCATACTCTTGGATCTCCTGGAGGGTGGACACACTGAAGGAAGTGCTAATGGCTGATATTATGACCGAAGCTCCCAATAAACTCTTCCTCTTGAAGAAAGAGAAAATGTGGGGAGTCATCGGAACGATTGTCGGTATCGGAGTTGCAGGTCTAGTCCTGAAGCTCATCTTGCCGACATTGATCGCAATTCTCCAAGGTCTTCTGACTTCCCTGGCCTACGGCATCGCCGTTGCGGTCATGGGTGGAATCCTCATCATCTTGGCAATTTTCTTACTCATTCTCATCAAGAATAGTGGAAATTTGTTTACGATCTACTCTAAAAAGATCTCCAAGGCAATTATTCGCATGGGTCCTCTTGAACTCATGGAAGGATTTGCGCAGGAGTACTTGGACGGAAAGCTCGAGGAGAGCGCCGAGGGCATCAAAGGCCTAAAAGCTGCGATTCGAGAGCAGGACACGATTATCGAACAACTCAAAGAGGAGGTAGCAAGCAATCAAGAGCATGCGGACTTCCTAATGAGTCAGTGCGGTAATGACCTGACGAAACTAAATGATGAGGAACTTGGTGCCTACAACCTGGCCTCAAAGTTCGTCGACGATAGCGAGGAATCTATTAAGCGCCTTCAGAGTTCACGGGATGTCCTGTTTGAACTTCTCGAAGCACTGAAATCCCTCCACCAGACCCTGGACTACAATGCGAAGTACATTCGCCAAACAGTCCGGATCAAGTCAATTGAGTACCGCGGAATGCAGAGTGGTGAAAGATCCGCTCGTGCAGCTCAACGTGTACTCCTTGGTGGGAAGGAACTTCGCGACTTCAATATGGCGGCTGATATCGTCCGCGAGGACATCAGTCGCATGGCAGGCGAGATCGATACCGCTCTCGACCTGACGAAGAGGTTCACTACTGCGAAGGATCTCTCCATGGCAATAGCGGGAGAAAAGATGAGGAAACGCATCTTAGCTCTGCGCTCAAATGCCGAACAGATGGCAACTAAAGCGAAAGGGAACTTCGACGCGGCCGCGACTGGCGACCCGACGAAAATTACCGAGCACGCTGCCGAACAGCGGAAGCCGGTCATTCAACCTTCGCGCTTCGGGTTGCGGAATCGGAACCAGCAGTAAGCGATAAATCAACGCGGTCACCTTTGGCCGCACGAATCATAAACACGAATTTTGGAGTAAACATATGTTTCAGAAAATTGGTTGGGCCACGTGGGTGGCCATTATTGTCGTCGTTGGCGCCATTCTTATTTATGGTTCCATTCAGTACGGTTGGCTGGACTTTATTGCCCCCGGCCTGACGACAACCGAATCCCAGAAACTTGAGAAGACCAACATTCAAAAGGTGACCGTCGGCGACAAGTTGGCGGGAACGGTGAATGTGACCATGCCGAGTACCACACCGGTACAGAGCAACGAAGCGACAACCATGATGGTTGCCGCCTGGAACGCCCAGCTTGGCGCGATGTTTGCAAACGGCGGTGTCACTACTACCGAAGGCAGCATGATGGCCAAGAATGGCGTGAATCTGACTTTTCAATGGGACGACGAATACTCTCACATGCAGCAGGGACTCATGGCACATGCCAAAGCCTGCGCTCAGGGCAATGACTTCAGTGGCCAAGGTGTTACTTTTGCCGCCTTCATGGGTGACAACTACGCCAGCTTCGCTCAGGCCATCAATCCGCTGATTATCAGTGAGTTGGGGCCGGAGTACATTGTCGAGGCCTTTGACATGTGGGGATTTAGCTACGAAGAAGACAAGTGGCTTGGCAGACCGATTTGGAAGCAATTTCCAGATTCGGCTCGGGGTAGTCTCACCATTTGCGTCTTACGTGATGGTGACCAGAATATCATACTGAAGTGGGCCGCCGATAATGATATTGACGTCAATCCGGATCCAACAACCTATGATCCGAATGCCATCAACTTCTACCCTGCCAATAGCTGTTCCCATGCGGCACAGCTGTTCATCTCAGGCGTGACCGAGGAACGTCCTGTCGTCAATCACGGCAAGCGGACCGGGAAGAACCAGACCATCACGGCCGAAGGTGTTGCTACTTGGCTTCCCGGTGACCAGTTAGTCGTTGATCAGAGAGGTGGCGTCATAACCGTTGCCTCTACCAAGGATTACGCCGGGCAGATGCCATGCCTGGTCGTTGGAATCAAGGCGTTCAACCAGCGCCATCCTGAAATTATTAAGGGCATTATCAAGTCAGCAGACGAAGGCGCTAAAGCCATCCGCAGCAACGACCAAGCTCGTATGCGCGGTGCGGTAATCAGTGCTGAGGTTTACAAGCAGAATGACGGTACATATTGGTACAAGTACTTCGACGGCGAACCTCGTACGGTTGAAGTTGAAGGACGTTCGTATGTACTCAGTCTTGGTGGCTCTAGAGTCTGTACCCTCCAGGATGTCGTTGGCTATTTCGGTATGGCACCGAATAGTCGTGACGTCTTCAAGGACACGTACAACTACTTTGGCAGATTGTACGCCAAACTCTACCCAGAGTTTATTCCGACCTACCCGCCTTACGAGCAGGTCGTCAATTTGAGTTACATCCTGCAGGTGAAGAACGAAACAAATACGCAGGCTTCGCCGACCATGGCAAAGTACCAAGCGGGTGCGGAAATTACGCAGGCCGTTGGTAAAAAGTCATGGGGCAGCATCACCTTTGAGTTCGGCAGTGCGCAACTGACGTCTCAGGGCGAAGCTGCGCTTGAACAACTTGCTTCCGAGCACAGCAGTGACTTCGATCTCAAAATGATGTTCGAAGGCAACACTGATAACGTTGGTGATGAGTACAAGAATCAACTGTTATCAGAGGCGCGTGCCAAAGCATGCCGCGATTGGTTATTCAGTCACTATCCCTACAATTTCCCGATATCTCGCATGAATATTGTGGGTTACGGTGAAGCGAAACCGAAGGCGGACAATGACACGCCGGAAGGTCGTCAGCTGAATCGTCGCGTGGATGTCATCACTGGCCGCTAACGCTTTGCACCTTGTGACTGCCCGACCTCTCCTAGGTTGGGCAGTACACAGAAAGGAAAACATGTTGAAAAAAATTCTCCGTGAGGTGGTGCGATTCTTAACCCCTCTTGAGATTGTGTCAACACAAGCGATGCGTCGGTACAGCTGGGGATTAGTTGCTTTGCTACTGATCCTGTGGACATTCGTCAAGCTCCCGTTCATACCAAAATTTGGCGATACGCTCAGTGCGTTCGGCACACTTTGGACCACGCGCGGGTTGTTTGGGGAAATCCTAACGAGTTTGAAGCTGAACTTCTACGCCCTGGGCGCAAGTTCATGCATTGCATTCGGCCTAGGGTACTTGTCCACGATCCCAGCCATCCGCCCGATCGTAATCTTCTGTACGAAGTTACGTTTCTTGGGCTTCACTGGGTTAGTCTTTCTCTTTTCCCTGTACATCGGTACCGGGTTTAGATTGAAGATGTCACTCATGCTCTTTGCAGTCACTTGGTTCTATCTCATGGCAATCGTTGCGATTGTCCGTGGGGTGACCGACGATCGTATTGAGTACGGGTACACGATGCGCATGGGTCGGTGGCGGACGTTGTGGGAAATTGTTATCCTCGGCACCTTGCATGAGACGCTAGGCGTCTTGCTGCAGTTTGCTGGCTATGGATGGGCAATTCTCACTGCCGTTGAAGGTCTATCGCGATCCCAGGGTGGTATCGGCGTGATGATACTGAACAGTGACAAGTACCTACGCATTGAGGATATCTTTGCCATGGCGCTCGCCATCTTCATCGTTGGGGTTGTTATTGATCTCTGCGGTGGAGTTGTTATTCGTCGTAAGTGCGCCTACGCATTCATAAAGATTGGGAGGCGTGCATGATAACAGACTTCAGTTATACCACTGGTGAGACCCTGCTTCGGATTGAAGGCATTTCCATGGCGTATGGAAAAATCAAGAAGAATCCTGATGGTTCCATTGCTAGTGCAGAGCACCTCATTCTGGACGGCATCTCAGAAACAGTCAGCGACATCATTCGGCCGAATATGACCCAGGGGCAAATTGTTTGTCTCCTTGGACCGTCGGGTCGTGGGAAGACCCAACTTTTCCGCATCATCGCTGGCTTACAAAAACCCACCACCGGTCAAGTACTTATTGGTCCAGAAGGAACAGTCGTACGCCCTGGCATGGTCGGTGTGGTATCACAATTTTACCCGTTGCTCGAGCACCGTACAGTGCTACAAAATTTAGTCATTGCTGGCCGTCAAGCTGGCTTGACTAAAGTTGGGGCACGGGAAAAAGCAATGCACTACCTGGACCGCTTCGGCATGGCCGATAAAGCAGACCAGTGGCCGGTACTCCTCTCCGGAGGGCAACGCCAGCGCATTGCAATCTGTCAGCAGCTTATGTGTTCTGAGCACCTGCTGCTAATGGACGAACCATTTTCCGGTCTCGATCCCATCGCAGTTGACAACGTCACGAGGACGATTATGGAAGTTGCGAACGAGAACGAGAAAAACACAGTCTTTGTCGTCACCCACGACGTGACTGCAGGCTGTACTGTGGCCGATACCTTGTGGTTGATGGGCCGGGATAACAATCCTGATGGCTCACCCACCTCTGGTTCGTACATCAAGTACAAATATAATCTCGTTGAAGAGGGTTTGGCCTGGAGACCTTCGATCACCGAAGAACAACACTTTCTGACTTTTGTACGAGACATCAAAAGGCAGTTTAAAGAGCTGTAAAATCCACATGCACTTTTCGAAGGCCGAGTAGAAATACTCGGCTTTTCTTTTTGTTCGTTTTTTCTTAGTAAAGGCTTGACATTTTTCAAGAAAACTGCTATGCTCTTTTGTTGAACTTTGAAAATTGAATAGTTGTATATACAAGAAAGAGAGGAAAACACATGGTGGATTCTATCCGCAAAAAATGGGAAGCCCTTCAAAAAAAGTTGGGCGATTTGTCTACGTTGGATACTTCGAAAGAAGAATTCGACAAGGCTGATCCGCAGAACCACCGAGTCGAAAGGCAAGAGCAGCTGCAACAGGAGGTTGCCACTGAAGGACGCGCAACTGCGTTTCTTTATGAAATTGTGGGCAAACTGGAACAAAGCAGTGCGGAGCCAAAAGACCTAGCACACGTTCTTTGGGTGAGCGATCCTACTCAGCCAAGTATGCCAACAGATGCGTCTGAATTTTTCCGCGTGCGCGTCGTTGCAAGTGCCAATGCTACATGCATTGGTATGATTGGTTACGCGCTTCAGGAAGAGACGGATGGTCAGTGCTTCGTTGTGTTTGCGAATGGCGAACACAGTGAGTACCAACTCCACGACGGAACAGAGCCAGTACCCGCCGAAGCTATCACTCGCGCTCCGCTGTCATCAAAAACAGCGGTCGTAGCGCTGGGTGGTGCCTTTATCGAAATTACCATTCCTGAGAATGTCACGGTTATTCCCGGCGATACGGTTCGCCTGGATGGCAGGAAACACTTCTCGAGCGTGGCGAAATGGGCAGACGGTGCAGGCGACCTTGCAACGGTAGATAGTATCGCCGGTACGCACGAGTTTGTGGTCACTGTTGACAGCATGACCAAACGAATAGTAACCGCAATACCCGCGGTCTCAAATGTAGAAATTGGGAACCGGGTCGTTCTCGACAGCACCGGTAAACTCATCCTCCGAAACCTTGGGAACACTGACCTCGGGTTTCACTTCACAGAAGTGCCAAATGTAGACTGGGATGACGTCATTGGCCAAGACGTGGCAAAAGCCGCACTACGCCAAGCGATCGAACTTCCCGGTAAACGTGCCGACATTATCCAAGCCTTGAAAATGAAGGGACTGAAAGGTGTATTGCTGATTGGCCCTCCAGGCTGCGGCAAGACACGTGTAGCAAAAGCTGCGGCAAAAGCCATGCTCAAGCTGCACGGTAAAGTCGGCCTCGAACAAGGCTTCTTCTTCATCAAGGCTCCTGAGTTGCTGGCCTCCTTAGTTGGCCAGGGCGAGGCGCTCATTCGCCACATTTTTGCGCAGGGACTTGCATTCTTCCGGAAGACTGGTATTCAACCAATCTTCTTCATCGACGAAATTGACGCGGTGGGAAAAATTCGTGGCTCAGGCATCAGCTCTGACGCCACGGACACCTTGGTCAACACGATGCTCATCGAAATTGACCAAACACCAGGGTTCATCATCGGCGCTACGAATCGTCATCGTACACTTGATCCCGCGCTCATTCGGCCAGGCCGAATTAGCAAAAAGATCATCGTGGGTCGTCCCGACCAGACCGCAACCGTCGCAATGTTCACTTATTACTTCAACGGCGTGACGCTCGATGGTGTGAGCCCTCAAGCGCTTGCCGAGCAAGCTACGGGAGAACTTTACTCTGACCGGTACCCCCTGTACCAGTTGAGCGTGACGACGCCAGAAGGTGTTGAAGAAGTACAATTTGGACTCTCCGATCTCAATAGTGGTGCGCTCATCGATGATGCGATTGTCGAGGAGGCAAAACGCATTGCCGCAACGCGCATTGAGAAAGGTAACGGGCCCATTGCTCTGCAATTTGCAGACGTAGTCGCGGCCATTGCTGATGCACACCGTGCCGAGCAGCTGCTCGACCACACGGACGCTCTACACGAGTATAGCGAACAGCGACCCGATGCATCCATCACGGTCACAAAGCTCTACCAAGGTCGTAAGAATTAATTTTGCACATTCCAGAAAGCCGCCCCTACCAAGGTCGGCTTTTTTGTTATCCCAGAAAACCAGCAAATTGCGCTATACTATCCCCATGCAAAAGCAAAAGGGTCTGAAAAGTGGTGTGGGATTAATTGAAGCCTTGGTGGGCACGGCGATTCTGGCCATGATCTTCACTTTTGTCATTGGGGTGTTCGTTACCAGCACAGATCGGTTGAGCCGTTCCAAAATGCGCGTGCTGGCCACTGCCTTAGCGAATGAGCAGCTAGAGACGATTCGGAATCTGAGTTTCAATGCCGTGGGTACGCAGAGCGGGGTGCCATCTGGAAATATTCCCCAAACCCAGACCATCACTCGGTCCAACATTGCCTTCACCGTCACCACCCGCGTGGACTGGGTGGATGATCCCTTTGATGGGGTGATCCCGGCTGACACCACGCCCACAGACTACAAAAAAGCTGAGGTGCAAATCACCTGGCCCAACGCCACGGCGAGCGTGAAGCTCACCTCTTCCATTGCGCCCCAGGGCGTGGAAGCCCCGGCGAATACCGGCTCCTTACTCGTGAGCGTCTTTGATGCGTCGGGTTTACCTGTGGCAGATGCAGATGTCCGCTTGGCAAATAGCACCTTGGTTCCAGCCATTGATCTCACTCGCCAAACTGATGGCAGCGGCAACTACCAATTCATTGGCTACCCACCAGACGCTGACGACTACGTGGTGACGGTGAGCAAAGCTGGGTATACCACGGACGCGACCATTGCCATTTCCGGCGCCAACCCAAATCCCATCAAGCCCAATGTTTCCATTTTGGCCAACGCCATTTCTACCAGTAGCTTTGCCATTGACCAAGTAGCTAGTCTGGCAATTACCACGAAGGATGATCTCTGCCAGCCCTTGGGAAATATTAGCTTCAACCTCCGTGGCCAAAAGCTCATTGGCAATCCACCACCCACACCAATTTTGGAGTTTGACCAAAATTTCACGACTGATGGCGCAGGCGCACGGAACATTGCGAACCTGGAGTGGGACAACTACCAGCTCACGCTTGGCGGTACCAGCCGAAATCTCATTGGGCTCATTCCGCCAGCGAGTCTGAATGTCCTTCCCGGCACCAACGCTGCTTTGGATTTGATTATGTCCAGCACCTATAATCCGCAAACGCTGCTGGCGAACCTGAAAGATGCCAATACCGGTTTGGCCATTAGCGGTGCCACCATTCGCGTGCAGGGCGGCGTGTACGATGAAACCAAGACCACGGGCCAAGGCGCGTGGGCGCAGACCACCTGGATTGGCGGTGCTGGCCAAGCGGACTTTACCGATGCCACGATGTTCGAATCTGCCGATGCTAATATTGACCCCACGACAACCGGTGGGCAAGTGACGCTGACGCAATCCAGTTCATCCCAAAACCTCAGCGAAACCTTTAGCACCACCAGCAACCGGGACGGCGCCAGTACCACGGCGGTGTGGGACACAGGCGCGGGCGAATTGCGTCTGCCGCAGACCGCGGGAGTCTACGATGCATCAGCCCAGGCGCAGAGCTCTACCCTGAGCATTCCGGCGGGGAAAGTTGTCCGCGCAACGCTCACGGCCTCAGACAATGCGAATGGGGAAACCATCCAGTATGCCCTGACGGCGAATGGCATTAACTTTGAGGATGTGACCCCAGGCGTGGAGCATACCTTTGTCACCACGGGCAATGACTTCCGGTTCCGGGTATCTCTGGCAACGGGCAATGGGAGCATAACGCCAACCGTGGATAGCCTGAGTATACAGGTAGTTGTGGATGCGTACGCTGGCTCGGGCACACTCACCTCCTCCAGCTTTGATACAGGGACACCCAGCACCTTCGTCACCCTTAGTTGGAACCCCGAAAGCCAGCCGGTGGGCACTGGTGCAGACAGTGTGCGTTTCCAACTGGCCACGAATGATGATAACGCCACCTGGAACTACGCTGGGCCAGATGGTACTGCCGGGACGTACTACACCATTAGTGGCACCCCCGTGGCCGCCGCGCAGCAGACCAAGCGCTACATACGGTATCGGCTCTTCTTGCAAACCGCAGACCCCCAGTTTTCTCCAGGGGTTTCCGATGTGGCCGTTGGGTACACTTCTGGCTGCACGCCGCCTGGCCAATCGTTCTTCGATGCGCTAAGCGTTGGGACGTACACGGTAACAATTTCTAAAACCGGTTACAACCCGTTTACCCAGGATGTGGATGTGGATGGCAACGAGCAAGAGACGTTCTCCCTCAGCCCAAGCTAACCTATGCGCCGTACCTCACCAAAAGGCTTCACCCTCATGGAACTGCTCATCACTGCTGGCATCACTGCTATGGTAGGGACGCTGTTGGGCGTCCTGACGGTCAGCGGCTTGCGCTCCTGGAACCAAAATCGTGCACAGGTGGAAGCGCAGGAAACCGCTCGGGAAGCGCTGGCGCGGATGACCAAGCTGATCCGAGAAGCGCAGACGTCGAGTAACGGCAGTTACCCCATCAACGCCGCAGCAGCGCAATCTTTGGTTTTCTACACGAACGTGGACAGTGATACTGACCGTGAGCAAGTACGCTTCTTCTTGCAGGGCACGGAATTGCGTGAAGGGATCATTCAGCCCACCGGCACGCCGGCAACCTACCCAGCAGGGAGCGAAGCTGTGCGGGTGATGGCGAGCAACGTGCGCAATGCTGCGCAAGCTGTTTTCACCTACTACGATGCAAGCTTTACTGGCTCTGAGGCGGCGCTGACGCAGCCGGTCACCACGCAGAACGTTCGGTTGGTGCACGTGAATCTCCAAATTGATACCGACCCAAACTTGCCACCGACCACGTTGACATTAGAAACCAACATTGCGTTCCGTAACTTGAAGGATAATTTATAAATACGAATTACGAACATGCGTACGAATTACGAAAAAAGATACGAATATACGAAAAAGAGAATGCATAAGCATATAGCTTACGGCTTACGGCGTATGGCTTCCCCTCACGGTTCCATGCTCGTCAGCATCCTTGTTATCACCGGGCTGCTGGTTACTCTGGGCATGCTTGCTTTGCAGTTCATCATTACCCAGAACAACGCAACCAATCAGCGGGTGGATCGGGAGCGCGCGCTCCAGATTGCGGAAGCTGGAGTGGAATACTACCGCTGGCACCTGGCGCACGTACCCGATGATTTTGAAGACGGCACTGGTGCGGCTGGTCCGTACGTCCATAACTACGAAGATGTGAGCGGGAATGTGATTGGCACTTTCAGCCTCAGCATTACGCCACCGCCATCAGGTTCCACCGTGGTGACCATTCAATCTGTGGGTCAACTCACAAACAAGCCTGGGAGCAAGCGCACGGTGACTATCCGCCAGGGCATTCCCTCCTTTACGCAGTGGGCCGTGGTGGCAAATGCGGATATGCGCTTTGGTGTGGGTACGGAAGTCTTTGGTCCTATCCATAGCAATGGTGGTATTCGGTTTGACGGTCTGGCGCACAATCTGGTGACGTCGTACCGTTCCACCTATGACGACCCGGATCATAGCGGGAATGATGAATATGCCGTGCACACGCATGATACGGACACTGGCGCTGGCTCAACCATCAATGACACGTTCCGCGCTCTGGAAGCTCCGCCAAACCCAGTACCCGCTCGGCCAGATGTCTTTGAGGCTGGGCGGCAATTTCCTGTGCCACGCGTGGACTTCAATGCCATCACCGTCGATCTGCAGAACATGAAAACTCTTGCGTTGGCCAACGGGATTCACCTCCTGCCTTCCGGCGGGCAAGGCTACCATGTGACCTTCCGTACGGACGGCAAAGTGGATATGCGCGTGGTCAACACCCAGCTTCGCTGCCAGTACAATTCTGGCGGTAACTGGCGGGACTATGGGTACTGCTCTAACAACTTCAACCGCTCGTGCACGCAAACCAGCAACTGTAACTACTGCTCCGGCAATGGGAATCTCACTTGTACCACGAACCTCAATTGCTCATCGCAAGGCGCTGGTACTTGCATTACCAATGGTTTTTCCTGCACGCAGTCAAGTCACTCCATTGGTTCTCGTGATACAGATCAGTCTACCTTTACGTACAATAGCGGTTCATCATTGGGGGTTGACTTACCAACGAATGGGATTATCTTCATTGAGGACGATGTGTGGGTGGACGGTTCTGTCAACAATTCTCGGGTGACGCTTGTAGCCGCACGTGAGCCTTTGGCATCTGGTAATGCAAATATTTTTGTAACCAATGACCTAACGTACACTGCCCCGTACGATGGCACAGATGCGATTGGCCTCATAGCGCAGAACAACATTCTCGCTGGATTCTTTAGCGAAAATGACCTTCGCATTGACGCGGCGCTCATTGCCCAGAATGGCCGGGTGGGCCGCCCATACTATGGAGCGGGCTTCACCAGTTCCACGAACAATGCGAATTTCCAACTTTCGCCTACGGTTGGCTACTGTCAGAACAGCGTCAACCAGGTATGTACGGTCAACAGTAATTGTCCATCTGGAAGTAATCGAGTGTGCTTATTCAGTCCGCTTCGGGGGTACTGTTCCAACAACGTGAACCGCGCCTGTGCAACCACGGCAAACTGCGTCAACCCAGGCACCTGTATCATCAGCGCGAATCCGGCTGGGACCTCCACTTGCCAGGAGTACCGTGGCCGCACCCAGCTCACTGCCTTTGGCTCCATTGCCACCAACCAGCGGTACGGTTTTGCCTGGACCGGTTTCAATCTCTTCAACTGCGGCAGCAGCTGGAACAATTCCGGGTACTGCACCCGTGACTTAATCTTTGACTCCAACCTCACCTTTGCCCCGCCACCCTCTTTCCCCACCACTGGCCAGTACGATATTTTGAGTTGGGAGGAGGAGTAGGGGAAGGTGTAGAGGTATAAAGGTATAGAGCATTAGAGATCTTGCAGTATTGTATCAATCTGTCATTGCGAGGAACGAGTCCTCGAGTGACGCGGCAATCCCGCTGTAACACGGAACCAGCCTCGGTGCATTTTCTGTCCCCTCCTTTTTAAGGAGGGGAAGGGGTGGTAACCCTAAACAGTATCAGGTAGTTGAATATGCTATTATGGAAACGCTGATTCCCTAAAATTTTTTATGCCCACATACTACCAGTGCACATTTTGTGAAAAATCATACATCACTAATGAAGAACGTCTAGAACATGAAAAAATATGCAAAAAGAACGGAATGCCCGATGCGCAAAGATTTGAAAATATGAAGAAGATCAAAAATCGAACTCATGAAATATAGCTGAAGGATGCATGTCTTTTCATAAAAAATTTTGTGGAATTCTCTGCTAAAGCGTGGTATTGACAGATGTCCCACAATCCGCTAGGCTTCAAGTGTTACGTCCCCTGCGCCTGCCCCTCCGGGGGCAGTGTGCAGGGTTTCTATACCTTCATTTATGCAACGAGTACAAATTTTTATTGACGCTGGAAATTTCTACCATCGCGCGTTAAAGCCGCTTGGACTGAAAGAGCGTGATTTTGACTTTGAAAAATTTTCCATATTTCTTGCAGGTGAGCGCGTGATTACTTCATTAGGGAAGCGCTACTACATTGGCACTGTTCGTGAAGACGTAAAAAATCCAAAAACTATAGAAGCGATGTCCAGGCAAACGCAGCTTTTTACAGTACTTCAAAAGACAGGGTGGCAAATTCAGACAAGCAAACTTCGGATACGTACAGAACGGCTCACTATTGATACGCGTGTAAAGGACTATAAGCGTCTTTTGAAACTAGGTGTAGAAAAAATTGAATTTACGCGAAGTCGAGAGAAAGGTATAGACGTGAAGCTTGCAACTGATCTTATTGTAGGAGCGGTTGATAATAGGTATGACGTTGCAATTGTCGTGAGCTCAGACACAGATCTTGTCCCTGCCATTGACTGGGTTCGAAATCGTGGAAAGAAACTTATTGAGTACATCGGCTTTTCAATTCCAGCAATAGATGCGGCAGAATCAACGAAGCCTGTTCCGACGATGATCGCGAGTACCGATATCCAACGGGTTTTTGTTGAAAATGATCTTCGTCGTTTTACTATCAAACCCCAAGCAACGTTATCTTTATGAATCCCCATAAACTTCTCATCATCGGTTCCGGCCCAGCAGGTCTTTCCGCCGCCATTTACGCATCCCGCGCTGATCTCAAACCCGTGGTCATTTCTGGCAGCAAGCCTGGTGGCCAGCTAATGGACACCACGGAAGTGGAAAATTACCCCGGTGTACCCAGCATCCAAGGTCCAGAGCTTATGCAAGTCATGCGGAAGCAGGCCGAGAGCTTTGGCACAACTTTTGTGGACGGCGATGCAACCAAGGTGGATTTCACAAACCAACCGTTCAAAGTTTGGGTGGGTGACCAAGAGCACCAGGCCGAATCCGTCATTATTGCCACGGGCGCTAGTGCCCGTTGGTTGAACCTGCCCAATGAGCAGCGGCTCCGCGGTCGGGGTGTCTCGGCCTGTGCCACCTGCGATGGATTTTTCTTCAAGGGCAAGGAAGTGGCAATTGTGGGCGGCGGTGACTCAGCCATGGAAGAAGCAAACTTCCTCACCAAGTTTGCCAGCAAGGTGACCATCGTCCACCGCAAAGACACCTTCAATGCCAGTAAGATTATGCAGCAGCGTGTGCTGAACAATGCAAAAATCACCGTACTCTGGAACAAGGGCATCACCGATGTGCTGGGTGAAAATGTCGTTACCGGGCTTAAGCTCAAAGATACAAAAACCGGAGAGGAATCAGACTTTACCTGCCAAGGGTTATTCTTGGCAATTGGTCACGTGCCAGCGACCACCATTTTCCAAGGCCAGGTGCAGACGGATAGCCATGGGTTCATGGTGGTATCGAACTACACCAATACTTCCGTGCCTGGGGTTTTTGCGGCTGGTGATGTGCAAGACCCGCGCTACCGCCAAGCTGGGGTTGCGGCTGGCTGGGGTATCATGGCTATGCTGGACGCAGAGAAGTTTTTGGCAGCGAAGGGGGAGTAGAGAACGTACAGACGCTTGACAGAGCCGGCTTACTGTGCTACTTTTTGTTATTGAAAATCCAAACCAAGCGAGGGAAACATGGATTGTGGATCTTTGAGAAAACCGAATCTTCGTGAGCAGCAAATCATCTTCTTTTCAATTGTCTTCTTCTGGTTGAAGTTCACCCGCCAAAATTGCTTACAGCCGGGGTACAAACCCCCTGTACCGCCAGAGGATTTGTACACTACACCAGTTCAGGAGCGATTCAGATTTCTCATCTTTGATTTGCCTCAAGGGATACATGGCGACCGCGATGGGAACATCGTTGAAGCTGTGCTTCAAGCAGTTGAACAGCATCCGAAGCGGTGGCAGTTTTTCAGCGAGCTGACCGACAGCCAATTACAGGATGTCGCCAGTACACTCAACAGTATCTTTGAGAATCAGGAGCTCTGTGCTCGGAGTGAATCTTGGACCTACTACGATCAAGACACCCCGGAAGAGTTTGCTATTACTGGCGCGGTGGACATTCTCTGGCTGACCAAGCTCATTCCTTGGTATAGCGAGAGTAATACCTTTGCTGAGCGGGAAGCAATTGTGCTCACCGTTTTATCTCAGTGGCTTCCTTCTTGGAAGCTACTCCCGAAGGAAACGTCGTAAGCCCACAAGTTTGCCACAGCCGAGTCATAAGGACTCGGCTTTTTGTCATAGGAAAACCGCCTTCTCTTAAGGAGAAGGCGGATGTGCGGGTTCGGCCATCAGCAGGCTGCGCACGTACTCTGGAGAGACCAGGCAGCGAATGCCTTGGGCAATTTGCATACCCCAGGTACTGCGCGGGTGGATGTCACGGCGGGGGAAGCCAACCACTTCGTACGCGTAGCCCAGGTTGCCAAGAATTTGCTTTGCGAGAATCCGGGTTTTCCACTCTCGCACAGTGTCACAGTATACCGTACATTTTTGTGGCAGGTGGTACAGCAGTAGCATCGCGGCGAAGCTTAGGCTTTGCGCTGCATTCGCACTCGCCTCTTCCAAGGCCCACCGGTACTCTCGTGGGTCGAAAACGGTTTGCTTCAGCACCCAGTTTTCCATGACGGACTTCGCTTCAGATACCTGTGGTCGCAATGGGTTGGTACATCCACCGCAGAGCACAATGGTGGTGATTTCCGGTCGGCGTTGAATATCTTGGAAGACCGCCGTCAGGTATTCCTGTAAACCCTCCATTTCTTCTGGGGTGCGTACTGCAGGATCGTACAATCCGTACCCGCACACAATAGCAACGTGCATATAACCTCCAATGTTTGGTGTTCATTTCAACCTAGTCCACTCCTGATTGGCAGTCAAGAGAATGGCATTGGTCTTGACAGCCACCCCAAAACCCGCTAGGGTTGCTGGAACAGAAAAGTAGAATGCAACCTTTACAACCAAGGAGAAAACGTGAGTCTCAAAGTGAAACCGCAAACCAAGGTCAATCTGGAAAAGCTTGATCCGAATGCTACACCGGATTTCGATGGTGGCAAGAAAAAGAGTCAAAAGGAGCTGGCAAAACTTACAGCCCAAATTGGCGCCCTGCAAGCTTGCCTGTATGCAGAAGACAAGCACAAGATTCTCATCGTATTGCAGGGCATGGACACCAGCGGTAAAGACGGCGTTATCCGCCATGTCTTCAGTGGTGTGAATCCCCAAGGAGTGCAAGTTTCCAATTTCAAAGTACCCACTGCAGTGGAACGCAGCCATGACTTCCTGTGGCGTGTGCACCAGAAAGTGCCGGGCAAAGGCGAGTTGGTCATTTTCAATCGTAGCCACTACGAAGACGTGCTCGTGGTGCCTGTCCATGGTCTGATTACCAAAAAAGAATGTCGCAGACGGTACGCCGCTATTAACAACTTCGAAGCCATACTGGCTGCTAGTGGCGTTACCATTCTGAAATTTTTCCTCCACATTGATCCGGAAGAGCAGAAGCAGCGTCTGTTGGAACGGTTGCAAGATCCAACGGCAGTCTGGAAGTTTAACCCGGACGACCTAAAGGAACGTGAACTGTGGCCGAAGTACACACAAGCGTACGAGGACGCTATTTCGGCAACGAGCACCTCTGCTGCTCCGTGGCATATCATTCCGGCAAATCACAAGTGGTACCGGAACCTGGCTATCGCCCGGATTGTCGTTAAAACGCTGGAGGATTTGAAAATGCGGTACCCAACCCCGACGTTTGATCCGCAAAGCATCATCATCCCGTAGCGCCTCGCCCTTTCTATGCAAACACACCGTCTCTGCTTCCCAGAGCGGTGTTTTATTTTTTCACTCTCAATTGTTTCTCCGCTTCCTGCGGCGTCAAAGACACCTGCCATGCCATGTCGATGAGTGTGTGGTAGCTCTGGGCGATTGCCGCATCTCGGATGACCAGCATGTACTTGCCTGACTGCGAGTACAGCGCCACGGAGTCTTCCCAGACGGAAATATCTACATCAAACTGCATACCCGCGGGCATTATTCGGATAGGCCGGTTTTTCTTTGCGTGTTTTAGTGAAAAAGAAATACTTTCGGGCGTGTAAGGGTGCAGCTCCCTATTTTTTTGAATTGTTCCATCATTAATTTTTGCCTGGTACTTCTCCTCAAGATCTGCAAATTCTGTCAGCGTGTCCACGTAGTGTGAGACATAATCATTGTCTTTTGCATTAAACGTTTCCTCTACCCAGACTCTTTTGATGTCCTTAGGGTCATCATAGTACCGAATCTGCGGTTTACCCTTCTGGTGGTTTGCTTTGGCTTGCAAATAGGGCAGTAAGGCAACGGCCGTCTTTTCCTGTTGCTTTATAGATTGAAGCAAATGGGTGGGGGATTCTGCGGCGTATACAGTCCGTTTGCCGGCAAAAGCTAGACCCACCAGTTTCTTCCTTCTCAGGGATTCTAAATCCAGGTATATAGTGGAGCGTTTGAAGCCAGTCCGCCGAGCCAAAAAAGCCGGGGAAGCATGCTCAATCCCCAGTAATTCCGTATATATTGCCGCCTCCCGTGGGCTGAGGTTGAGCTCGGTCAGTGCTTCTTGAATATCCATAACTTCAGTATAAATCAAATATCAAAATGTGTCAATAATTATGTCATTCATAAATATATATCCAATATATGTTTAATATTAGCTAAATTATTGACTAAGTATATAACGTAATAATTGACATATACGTATATTTGCGCTATCATAGGTGGTTAAACAAAGAACTTTCACAATTGAGAAATGAGGCATATACGTTAACGACATTCTATTATCTTGGAGTGGTTGCATTGATTGCATTCATTATCAATGATTTCCGGCTGCTTTTCAGGAATGACAAACCGCTTACTCAGCGGGTCAGAAGAATCATATGGGTTTCCTCTGGTCCACGCGCCATACTAGTTTTTATTGCTATTGCAGAGGTTGCTATGTTCATTCTTCCAGACCGTGCGCAAATTGTTATTAAAATTACTGAGAATCCATTGGTTTTGTATTGGTCGTGGATTATTGAGGGGTTTTTCATTCTCATTATTTGTGTCTGTGGGTATTTGGAAAACAAAGAGTAATTCGAAATGAGGTAGAAATGTTTGAGACCGATGAGGACAAACGGCAAGAGATCCAGAGGCTTAAGAGAAAGATTGAGAAACAGAAGTTCGTCTTTTGGGTCATCTCAGTATTGTATTGCACGCTGATGATGTTTCCGGTTCCAATGTTTATTCGGATATGGGCAGACAGCAACCCTGAGGTAGCAGTCATTATTGAAAATGTCTTCTTCCTTGTTGCGTTCGTTTTGATCTGGTTTGGGGCCTGGCTGCTTGCTGTAAATAAAGTCGTGAGTGCTGAAATACGTAACGAAGAGAAAATCACGCAGCTCAAAAAAGAGCTTGGGGAAATTGAAGAAGAGTAAAATTAAGCCGATGATAAAAACAAGGAGAAGGTATGAGTTTTAAAAAGTGGCTCATAACGAATTTCGTTTTGACCAGTGGGATTTGGGTGCTTCTATGGTTAGGCACAAGCGTATGGGGCGGCATGACGGTTGACCGGGGCTTCATTCTGGTATTAGGAATATTGGTCGGTTTCGCATTTAGTTTATTTCCGATGGTGTCTGACAAATTGACTTGGGCACACTTGGTAGTGGGTACTTTGATCTGGCAAGCCGGCTTTAGCCTGCCGCTGCTCATCAATCATGCTTCACATGATGAGGTTATCTGCGTCCCAGAAAATGAATTGTTGGATCGGATGGGTGATGGTTTCTTTTTCACTTGGCATGGTGAAAAGGTGGCGGAGTACTATAGGGTATCAGTTGACGGCAGCACGATGTGGGCCTGGGTAATGCCGGACACTGCGCGACTACTTGAGCTCCACCGTATATATCAGAATCAAGATGCACTTGAGGCGGGTGCCAGGAAGAAATTTCACACGCTGCTGGAAACACCCATTCCACGGGTTGATACGACGGCGAGTCTGAGTTGCCAACGTTGCGCACTTGAACCTTTCTTGGACCAGATGCGGCAACGAGCTGAGAGTCTCATCCCTGGAGTTATAATTAGTCTCGACATTCGGAGAGATGCAATACGCGGGCTGTAAGGAGTTCAATGTACTTTCAAAGCTGAGTTTACACAACTCGGCTTTTTTATATGCTTATATGCTTTGACAAACTTTCGGTGGAATGATAAGAAGAAGTATCCAAAATAGTAGAAAAAAGTTTGAAAGGAGGGCGCCAATGCCCATTCACAAAGTGCAAGAATTTCTGGTTGAAGTTGATTCACCGGCACTACTCAAGCAGTACTTAACTGTAGCTATGCCAACGGTACTGGATGCAACGCAAGAATTGGCCGTGAAAATGCTGGACAGGACGAGTTCAGACTTCAGCCTACATTTGCCTCCAGTGTTCAAGGACCAAAGCGCGAGCTACCCCGTGCTCTTCATTGGTGGATGGCATGCGCCAGAACCTGGGAGGCCAAATTCCTACTTCAATGGTTATGGTCCTTGGAAAACGTTCCAGTCTGTGGATGCTGCAATTGATCATGTGCAAAAGGTCATTAAAAAAAGTGCCTGTGCATGGGGCTCCGCATTCCTTGCGCAATGTGGCGATGGTTACAATGCAGGGTTCAATACGATGGATGGCACAGTTCGTATTGGTTTCCAAATTCGCTCGTGCCGATCTTTTCCTGAGTACCTTGCTATCTCCTTAGTCCATATGTACTACGGAAAATAGCAGACCGTTACTACAGCCGAGTTTACACAACTCGGCTTTTTTGCAGATGAAGAAGGCGGCGCATTGCTACGTCGCCCAAGGTACTTCATTTTTTCTTCTCGATGATGAGGCCAGCAGCGCCATGCTTCGCACGTGGCACGTTGGCGCCTTTCAAAGGGCCTTTCATTTTGTTGTCCAATTTCACTCTTTTACGTTTGATAGGTCAACTGGATAACCGAAAGGCTTGCATTGCGCTGCAGAATAAGTACAATAGTCTGGCACGCGTCCATAGCTCAACTGGCAGAGCAGGGGCCTCTTAAGCCCAAGGTTGGGGGTTCGATTCCCTCTGGACGCACCAGCTCGTTTCGCGCTCAGAGCTGCGCGTAGACGTTGCTACGTCTCCGCTCCGCCCGTCGCGCGAAGCCTCGCTTTGCCCCACGAACGCGTGCTCGTCCTGCGGCAGGACTCCGCGCCACATTCGTGGGGACCCCGTAAGAAAAGCGTACAAGATGGATAATCAACCGGTTTGACGAGAAAACCGCTTTTCGGTACTCTAAGGAAGCTATGTTAAACAAGGAAGAAATCACCCAACTAATTGATGGTCTCAGCAATGCTTTTGCTACAAAGCAAGATTTGGCAGATACCGAAAAACGCCTTGATGAAAAGGTGTCTTCGCTTATTAGTTCAGTAGATGCCTACGCCAAAAAGGCTGATACTTTTTTCCAAGAGCTCGTTGTCCAAGTACACCGTGTTGACCGGCATGAAAAATGGATCAAGCAAATCGCTGACAAGCTTGGGGTACCATTGCAGATCTAATTCTTTTTTCACCGAATGCTACAACCTTCGCTCTACTGGCGAAGGATTTTTTATAGCTCCCCCTCCCACTCCTTATAAAACTCCGCCAAGAAGGTTTCCATGAACTTGTGTCGGTCTTTCGCCAACTGTTTCGCGGTCTTCGTATTCATCCGATCTTTGAGGAGTAAGAGTTTTTCGTAGAAGTGGCCGACCGTTGAGGCTGTACTTTTGCTGTATGCTTCTTTGGTTTGGTGCAGTACAGGTTTTTCTTCTGGATTGTACATGGCGTGCCCCACATGCCCGCCGTATGCAAATGTGCGTCCAATGCCAATCGCGCCAAGGGCATCTAAACGGTCAGCATCCTGGACAATTTTGCCTTCCAAAGTACTGATGCCATTTTGCACACCTGCGCCTTTGTAGGAGATGTTCGCCACAATATCACACACGTGATCAATTGTTGCGGCTTGTACCCCTTGCTTTGTAAGTATCTCCCGCGCTACCCGTGGCCCAACCGATTCGTCTCGGTCGTGGAATTTCCAATCTGCAATGTCGTGCAAGAGCGCCGAAAGTTCCACCACAAAAGCATCAGCCCGTTCTTCCTGGTTCAGATGTTTGGCCATGTTCCAAACCCGGAGAATGTGCCACCAGTCATGGCCTGAACCCTCACCCTCAAACTTTTTGCGGACGAGGTTTGCGACGTTGGTGATGATTTGCTTGCTCTTCATAAATCTTAGTGTAGCATGCCAAGAAATGAATTGTTGCGGAAAAGACTTAGCATGATTCAATACTAACATTAACCAACCACAGGGCAACTGACGAGGTGGCTACTGTAGGAAACCCAAAGCTTGGGCAGCTACCCGCGCCTTCTCCAGTTCCATCAGGAATGAGGGAACGTACATTGCCGGCTGGCTTTGAATCCTTTTCACCAGTTCAGTCACAGACACTGCCGCAAACTCTTCTACTTCTTCGTTCACCTGCGGAATTTTGTCACTCACGCCAATGAAGAGATGGGATAGCCGCCGCCGTAGCGAGCCGTCTTCCCCTGGGAATTCGTTCAAAAATGCTTCTACGAAATGCAGCTTGCAAGTGAAGCCCATCTCCTCTTCCATTTCCCGCCGTGCGCTCTCTTCTGGTTTCTCATCGTGGACTATCCCGCCACACGCGGAAATATCCCACACCCCGGGGAAGTGCTTCTTGGTCTTCGCCCGCTTTTGGATCCAAACTTCACCTTTGGGCGTAAAAATAAACATGATAGCGTTCGGGGTCAGGTGGTTATCCCGCTCCGCCTCTTCACGGGTCACTGTGCGGAGCACATTACCTTGTTCATCCATAACGTGGAGGAGTTCTATGTCCGTCATAGGCAAAGTTGTTTTTCTACGTTCACCACCTTCCCTTTCTCATCATAGGATATCGTGGCGAAAACCGTGCCATCCTTTGGGTTCAGGATATGGTGAATAATTTCCCGCACGGACGGGAAAAGAGGTTGCTGTGGAATCTCAGCGGCGGTGAACCACATGAACTCGCCTTCTTCTGTGGGCTGCAGCTCACCAGCGTCCCAATCCGCAGAAAAATGGAAGACCAGCCAGTTGTGCGGCTTATCCTTGTAGGGTTGAATTTCCAGAATCACCGCCTCTAACCGAAGGTTCTTCAGCGTAATCCCGGCCTCTTCTTGCACTTCGCGGAGTGCGGCTTGGTAAGGGTTTTCGTTGGGCTCAATTTTTCCGCCAATGGGATTAATGAGATTTGGCAAAAACCGCTTCTTGGGTGAGCGCTTGAGCAGTAGATACTTATCACCTTTTCGGATGTACACATTTGCGCACATCACATTCTGGTGAATGTGAGGATCAGTGTTGATGGGCATAACTCAAAGAAAAGCGAACTTTTGGTAGTATAGCAAGAATAATGAAAAACCGAGCGCAGAGGACGCTCGGTTAACGTAACATTTTTAGGTTTGTTTTTCTGCGTCAACCTCGGCGATTTTCTGTTTGGCTGCATCGCTCAGTTCAAAAGTTTGGTGGATGACGTCTGTGGGTGTGACGCCTGCGCCATCCATGCAACCTAGCAGCGTGCCATCAGCGCAAAGCGCAGAGTAGCCAACGACGCGTGCAATAATGCAGGTCGAATCTTCTTGCTTTTTCGGAAAGCCAAAGCCTTTGGCAACTTTCACTTCTTGCCCAGATACCAGCTGCGCAATGACGTGTCCTGCCGGGTGCGGGTAAGGATATCCACCGCACATAATTTCCTCCTTGGGTTGTAATGTGAGTGTCTGTGTATGTCCAAATACGAACTTATACCAAATTGGTAACGTTGTCAAGGCTGACTAAAAAAGCTGATTTTTGGAAATCATAACATACCTTTGTTTTTTTGCGTTCAATCTGTGAATACGTAAAATTCCTCAAAGTAAGTAGAGGAAGTTTAGGTATACCTTTCAGAATGAATGCCAGCGTACTACTCTCCAACAACCACTCGTAAGTTCAATGCACCCGCAACCCTATTTAGAGTCCCGATAGTCACGTTATGATTCCCACTTTCAATTCTTGCAATTTGACTTTGGGGCATGCCAGCTCTTTTTGCCAATTGCACCTGAGTAATTTTACGCTTCCTTCGTGTTTGGGAAATCTGCAAAGCAATATCAAGTAGATCCTTCTCTTCTTTAAGAAGTTTCTTATACTCCTTATTTTTTTGCAATTTGTAGAGATAGTTATTCTTATTCATAAAATAGTCTACGCAACAACTACTATATATCATATACGATATATCGTCAAGAGGCTTTATTGTGGTGGTGCGCCCTGATACACGACGTTTGAACCTTCTACCAGAATAATCCTGGCATACTCACGTTCAAAGAGCTTCTGCAAAAAAATAAAGAAGCTGGTGTTTCTGGGGGAAGGAAAATTGGGAAGGAGCGTAGAGGCTCTGTACACTTGTCTGAGCGGTTGTGGCACAGTAAGTTACTGAAGCCACATGCAGATGGGGTTTGTCCTTGTGCCAGCTAACGACAAAGGGGTAGTATTGTAATATGTCCCAACCGCAGCTCACTATAGATTCGTTTCTATCTCGTTCGACGCGCCGTCAGGTGCAATCGTTAGTTGATGAGAATTTGAATCACTTCGTTATGGCGACAAGCGATTCTGTGCTTCGTGGACTGCTGCGAGATGCTCTTTTCCCCGGCAGGAGATTGCGCCCACTTACCTTTATGCTGCTTCTTGAGAAGAACACCGTGTCAAATGACCTGATAGCAGGAGAATTGGCGACCGTGATCGAATTGTGTCATCGTGGATCAATCATTCTCGATGATTTAATTGACGAGGATGTCATCCGACGTGGGCATCAGACCTTTCACCAACAGCACGGTAACAAAGCAACGAACTTGCTCATTCCCCTCTTGTTGGGAGAGTCGATACTTCGGCTGCACAAAGTAGATAAGAGCCACAAATTAGATCTAGCCGCAGAGTTCGGACACGCCATACGCCGCATGTCAACTGGAGAACTTGCCGACGTTGGGTATGTTTCCCCTCGAGGATCATATGTCGAACTCTATGAGTCAGTGGTACTTCAGAAGACATCCGCGTTATTTCGTTTTGTCTTTATAGCCGCAGCTCGTCTACAGCGCTTCGATAGTGATTCAGTAACTCGCTATGCGACATTGGGTAATGAAATTGGCAAGACGTATCAGATGTATAATGATGTATACGATGAATCTGGGGAAAGTTCGGTGCGACGAAAAGCGCCTAGTTCCTATGTGGTAAATCTCAGCCTGCCGATCGCTGTGGCTTTGGATTCAGCGAGCACGTCAGAGCGAAGTCTAGTTTTGGGCGCGATTGGAAAGACGTGTGACTCCAAGACGGGAGGGCAGATTGCTCAATTATTGAGAGAATTGAAAGTTCAGGTAACAGCGCTTCAGAGAGCTGAAAAACAATTCGAGTTGACTTTGAGGCTGCTTGCTGAATTCTCGCCGGGCAGCACACGCGAGCAACTCAGGGCTTTTTGCGAGTGGATTCGGCAGCGAGCTTGCTGGGATCAGAATGAGTTCATTGCTGCAGGCTATCAATGAACTATAGAAGTTTATAGAACATTATGAGCTTCAAAGGCCGACATCGAATAGTCACATGGTTGTACTTCGGTGATTACAGTCATAAGAAATCGTGTGATTGTAGATGTTGTAAAAACTTTATTTTGATCGTGATACAACTTGCCTCGAACCTTACCGGTGTTTAGCCAATTCGAAGTTTGATCTGAATCGGTATTACGCAAGAGCCTTGATGATTCCCAAGATCCGTCCGATTTCTGATTGCGTATAAGGTATCGAAAGGCTTTCTTCACGAATTGGTGATGGCCAAGTTGATACGCCGCAAGCCCTGAGAATGCTGCTTCCAAGGGTGATCTACTGCTCAGCGTATCTGCCAACTGCTCGCTACGATCTGATAAAGACCTACAACAAATTCCAAAATGCGAAAGGAACCAAGAACATGCATATGTCGAATATAGTGGTTTGCGCCACCAAAAACTGGGCCAGGAGCCAAATCTGTCCAGATCATATTCAAGTTTCTCAGCCAGTCCCCTAACTCGTGAAGACCCACCTAATGCGATTGTTGCAATAGCCCCAACTTCGGAATGTGTTAAACCCCAAGAATGGCCTTCCTTTCGATTAAGGAATGTGACAAAATGACCGGGTTCGATCTCAAATTCCTCAAGTCGTCTTATGTTACGATTTGGTACCATCTGATCATTCATTCGGAACGCGAGAATCGCATGGGCAGTAGAATCACAATCATCTGGAACAATCGGATTTTCATTATAGCCCCAACCGCCTGTTGGTTTGCAGCTCGAACGAAGAAATTGAAGTGCTTTGGCCTTAACGCCGGCTAAGTCAGCCCGAGGTACATACGAAGGAGTGTCGCTAAGCGAGATGAGAACACATGCAGTGACCCAAGAAGAAGATTCACCAAATAAGACGTTAAAATCGCGCCATGATCCGTCCGATCGTTGCTTTCCTAATAAGAACCGAAGCGCAGCGCGGATAGATGACCGTGCTTCTACAAATTCCCAATTTTGTATCGGTAACTTCGAGTGATTGAGGCCGTCTAGATTCCCGGTCAACAAAGGGAGAGTTTTTTTATGTGCTTGAATTCCCATTTTTCTATTTAGTGTTAGGTCTTTAGACAAACATACAATATTAGGTACACCTTCAGAACTCGTCCAGAATAGGTGGTGCCCCGGGAGGGAATTGCCCCGCGTAGCGGGGTCCGGCTACGCCGGAAACCCAACAACCGGCTTACCTGCCCCGCTTGCCTTGGTGCCCCTGGCACGAATCGAACGTGCATCTCGGGCTTAGAAGTCCCTTGCTCTGATCCGTTGAGCTACAGGGGCGAACAAGGCAAGCGGGGAAGTCCGTGGTTTCTCTATTGTCCCGCAGAAGCGCCTGCCCGCCGCACGGCTTCGGGAGGCGGGGGATCCGGCTCCGCCGGAAACTACAAGGGCGTCAGGCGAGTCGGGCGGGGAAGTCCACGGTTCTATCCGCTCCGACGGCCTTTGGCGTCGGAGCCCCGACTTTGCGCTGCGCAAACGTCGGGGTTGAACTACCGGGGCAAGTTGCTCATACTACGTTGGATTGCTCTGCACGTCAACCACTACTCAAATCTTATCACTACAATTTCTGGTCGATTACCCGTGCGCATGGGCGGGCCCCAGGTGCCAACACCGGTTGAAGTGTAAATGTTGTACTCGCCATCGGTGTGCAAGCCAATGTCCTTCCCCTGGTACACCCATTTGGTAATAATCCCAAAGGGCCAGAGCTGGCCTTTGTGCGTATGGCCAGAGAGTTGCAGGTTCACGCCATTTTCCTGGAAGAGGTCACGCAGTATTGGGACGTGGTACAGGGCAATGAGTGGGGCGGTGGTATCCCGCTTGGCCAGGACACTCTGGATTGCCGTACGATCCGGCGTGTCGGCGTAATCCAGCCCGGCAATTTGCATTCCATCCGCATCCACAATTTCGTTTCGCAACACGCGCAAGTTGGTTTTTGCAATGGCAGCCAAGGATTTTTCCAAGCCCAGGTACTGTTCGTGGTTCCCGGTATTGAAGAACGTACCAAGCGGTGGGGTAAGGGTATTGAAGGCAAGGGGGAGGTTTGCTATATCTGCGCCGCCGCCATCAAATAGATCACCAGTCACAAAAACAATGTCGGGGTTTTCTTTTTTCGTCAGGGCGAGCACGTCATCCAAAAAGCTCTTACGGTGAATGGGTCCCAGGTGAATGTCGGAGAGTTGCACAGCCACCCGGCCTTTCCATGTTTCGGGCAGGTTGGGCAAACGAACGGTTATGCGCGTGACCACTGGGTGAAAGGCATTCCAGACGCCGTACACACTCACGCCCAAAGCGATGACCAGGAGTATGGCGGAGATTGTACTAATGGGCAGGTTCACCTGCGCCAATTTTGCCAAACCAATGAGCGCCCAGGTGAGTGCAACAGCTAACGCGGCGTACCACACAAAACCCAGCCAGGCCGAGGCACCGGCGTACAGTGCGTCCGTGTACTGCGTCTCCACAGCGTGTACCAATAGGATGGTCACCAAGAAGCTGATGCTCAGTATGCCCAACGCAATACCCAGCCAGAGTTTGAGACTGTGCGAGGTGATGTGAAAAAACTTCACCCACGAGACGAAGAGCAGCCCATGTCCGGCAATGATAATGACAGTGGCAGCAACGATGAACACGATCATGAGGTATTTCATAAGGGAGTTATTTGGACGAGTCTTTCTTCCGGCGCCGGCCGTGGTAGGCCTGGTACACTTCGCGGAGCTGCTGGTTGGTGACGTGGGTGTAAATTTGCGTGGTCGTAATGCTGGCGTGTCCCAGCATGGATTGCACACTCCGAATGTCCGCCCCATTCATGAGCAGGTCGGTGGCGTAGGAGTGCCGGAGCGTGTGCGGGGTAATTCGTTTGGTAATGCCGGCCACGGTGGCGTAGTGCTGCACCAACCGTTGAATGGATCGGGAGGTCAAGGGTTTGTGTTCTGCGCCGGAGCGTTTGATGGCGCGGTCATGCCGTAGGAAAATCCACGGCTCGTCATCATTCCGGGCTTTCAAATATGCGCCTACCCAGTGCCGGGCATTGTGGGAGAGGAAGACAATGCGGAGCTTCCCGCCTTTGCCGCGAACCGTAAACTCGTCTTTCTCCAAATTGATCCCATCCTTCTTTAGATTCGCCAGTTCTGAAACGCGCAAGCCAGTGGAGAAGAGGAGTTCCAGAATCGCCTTGTCCCGGGCCTTCAGCAAATCCGGCTGTTCCAATTTCAACGGTGCTTCCAAGAATCGCTCCAAGTCCGTCCCTTCCAAAAAGCTCACCTGCCGCTCGGTCTGCTTGGCAAGCTCCACTTTCTCTGCAGCCAGACTGGGGACATCCCGTTTGGCCAGGTACTTCAAAAATGCGCGCAGCGCAATCAAGTGATAATTCCGAGTACTGGCTTTCAATACTTCTTTTTGGTGGTTCAGCTGGCGGTTGAGGAAAAGCCGGAACTGCCGCACTTTTTCGATAGTGACATCGGTGGGTTTTTCCAGCTTGGCTGAATCTACAAATCGTTTGAGGTAGAAGCCGTAGTTCCGCACGGTAAGCGGTGAGACATTCTTCTCCACTTCCAAATACTCCAGGAAGTCAGTAAGGAGTTTTTTTATGGGGACGGCCATGTCTGATATTGTACGACACAAAGGGAATTCTGTCATTATAAAAAAGCAGCACCTTTGGGGGTGCTGCTGGAGGAACTTTTTTTGTTACGCCTTTGTGTAGGCAGTGCGCCAGGCAGAGAGGGTGCCCACGGTTTCCGTATGGGGCTTGAGGGAACGGAGAAATGCCTCCGATTGCTCTGGATTACTTTTTAACCAGAGTAACTTGAAGTGCATGCGCTCCAGGCACAGATCGTGCGGCGCGCCTTGCCCTGTCCGAATCATGTGGTCCAGACTAGGCAATTCAATGAGCAGGGTGGGCAGACCCACAAAGGTTCTATCGTGCAGCAGTACCCGGTCCGTGGCGACGGGCTGCGCAATATCCACCAGGGTTACCTCTTCCGACACGGTACCATGCGAGCTAAGAATCAAAGAGGATATGAGCCGAAGGTTGCCGCAGGCGAAAGCGACTGTGTAGGTTCGGCGATCTCGAGGAAGATTCGCCACAATCACTTTTCCCAGCGGGAGGGCGAACCATTTTTTTTCGAAGGCTTGGTATATTTCCAAGTTGTCCATGTTGCATCCTTTCAACGTCCAAGTTTTTTGTTTTTTACTGAACGTTCTTTGTACTACGGAAAGTGGAAATGGTCAAGGGTACTGGAGATTGGCGGTGAGATGCGGCTCAGGCTACAATACTTTCATGCTCACCATTGGCCATCGCGGCGCCGCAGGTCTGGAACCGGAGAACACGCTCCGGTCTTTTCAGCGAGCCATCGACCTGGGCTGCGACATGGTGGAGCTGGATGTGCACGTGTGTAAGACCGGGGAAGTGGTGGTCATCCACGACGCGACGGTGGATCGAACCACCAACGGCCATGGCCGAGTGGCAGACATGACGTTGGCAGAATTGCAAAAGCTGGACGCGGGTAAAGGGGAACGAATCCCAACCTTGGAGGAAGTTTTCAGGTTGGTGGATAAAAAGGTCTACATTAATGTAGAATTAAAAAGTTTTGGGAGTGCTGAGGCTGTTGCGAAGATTGTGGCACAGACCGAGCATGTACGGGAAGACGACTTGCTTATCATCTCCTTTCATTCGCATTTCCTCCAAACATATCGTGTGCTTAGACCCGCGGCGAGGATGGGCTTTGTCTTTTGGTGGCCGTGGGGCTGGGAAAGGGGAGCACGTCGTATGCAGGCAATGACAATCTGTGCTTTTTTCCCCATCATAACGAGACACATGGTAGAGCGTGCGCATGGTATGGGTTTGAAAATTTTTGCCTGGACTCCAAATACACCCACCCGCATTGCGGCTTTACGTGCCCTAGGCGTTGACGGGGTAGCCACGGATTTTCCAGACCGGGTTTCTTAAGCCCTCCTTTCTGTCATCCTGAATCATATGAAGGATCCCCAGACTGTGGGTACACTTCGGAGATTCTTCCGCCTACGTTCAGAAACTTCGGCGGACAGGTCGTCAGACTCAGAATGACAGAGGGGGGAGGATAGAGGTTTATTACTGACCAAAGCCTGTTCATAGATGTCCTCCCCTTTCCAAGGGGGCCAGCAGGCGGGTGCGACCCATCGGAAGCACCCCGGGGTAAGGAGAAGTAACCCTTACCGGTCCGAAGTCTGTACTACATGGAACATGCTCTATTCAAATCAAACCAAATTTTCACCGTCTTCCCCTCTACCCATCCCACACCCCAACCTTCCAACCATACACGCTGCCACACCCAAACCTTACCCACCCCCCTTGACGAAGGTACGTTTTTTAACGTACACTCGGCTGAAATAGAAAATTGAAAAAACCGAGGAGGAAAATGTCTCGATCAAAAAGTACGCGCAGAGCATGGAAAAGGAAGGAACGAAAACGTTCTGGGGAACCTGATCCCAAAAAGATTCAGCTCCACCGGCAGAGAGTTTTGGATCATATCGCCAGACGGAAGAAAACTACCGGTGGGTATAAATTCCTGGTCCTCCATTGTCGGTTACGATTCCAGCCAGATTCTGGTGAGACGACATTCCACGTCATGGATGAAGAAGTGCATGTTTTTCCGTTTTTCGTCACGCAGCTCATTGATTGTCATAGCTATGTACTGTCCTGCATCCCAGAGTTCAATCAGACGGCAGAGGCGGAACATCTGGGTGAGCATGTTGCAAAAGTTCGCGCTCTTCATCAGTCCTGCAAACTCATGGAGCGGGAAGGTGACCAGAAAGTCTGCAGTGCAATCTTGGACTGTCCGTACCGGAAGTGGTCAGAGCAACACGCTTTGCCGTTGTGTACCTTGTAACAAATGGAAAAGATGGAGGAAAAAGTATGTATGTGCTCATTGCAAAACACGACACGGAGCAGCGACTTGATGTTGCGGTTGTGCTTGTCACCAGCAGCTTGAAGAAAGCTTTAGCCGTTGGTCGGCGGATTGAAGTATACAACTACCAATTTCACTCTGCGGCTGCCGGTGTTTTCTTGTTTGATGTCGCTGAGGGTATGGTTCTGGATAAGACAGAACTTACCCTCTTTCCGAATAGCAAAGTGCCACCGGACCGTTACCCAATCAAGTACGCTTGGAAGAAGATTGGCCCCGAATGGCGTGAACTGGAAATTGAGGCAAATATCTGTTGTCCACTCTTTCTGTAGTCAATCGGCTCATCCATACATTTGGGTGAGCTTTTTTTGTGAGGGTTACTTCCCTACCTACCCCATAACCATCCCCGGTCGAGCGCGGGCACGGAGACCCGCACTCGGAGAATACGTATTTTCCCGCTCCCCATTCGTACATTCGTATTTTTCCCGCCACTTTCTGCAACTGAGCTAAAGAAGGCGGGATCCCGCTCAGAGCGGTGACGTACTCGTTCGTAATTCGTAACCGGGCTTGACAAACGAACCAGTGAATCGTTAAGGTAGCGATGCACATCATCCAAAGGAGAAAATGATGGACATTGCAACTTTTAAACCTAAAAATATCGTTCGAGTAAAGAACGGTAAGGTTGTTGAGGTGAGTGACCAATTCCTGTGCAACGGCTCGGATATTGGAAGCACATGTGTTACCCGCGATGGCGACACATTTACGTACGATTCCTTCGACCCGGAGCATGGCGGTGTGCCAAAACGTTCAGGCACCATTGAGGTCGCCCTTGGCACGATGCACCCGACAATTGCCGAGAAGTACCATAAGGCGTTCGCACTGGAGCACCCAACTGTCGAAGCGCTTCATCAGTTCTTTCCTCAGTACGAAGTTATTTTCGAGTAACATGTATACGAAGCCCATAGCGAACTGTGGGCTTTTTATAATACCTTGACAAACTCCGCCTTTACCCGTATAGTCTCCTCACTCAATTCTTAACGGTACGGTTGCTTGGTTACCCACCTCTGGGTTACTCGGCTGCCGCGAAAGGAACCAGCTATGCTCGCACGCGACTCAAAGGAGAAGATCATCAAGAAATTCAAACAGCACGAAGGCGACACGGGCTCACCCGAGGTCCAAATTGCCATACTCACGCACGAAATTGAACAGCTGACGGAGCACCTGAAGACCCATAAGAAGGACTTTAGCTCTCGCCGCGGTTTACTGAAGAAAGTTGGCCAACGTCGCCGCTTGCTGGTCTACCTCCAGCGCGAGGATAACACCCGCTTTGAGGAGCTCACCAAGAAGTTGAAGCTGAAGGCTGCTACCTACATCGTGCCCACCGCCCCCGCCGAATAATGCGAACAGCAGATCAACGCGTCGGCGTCTTCGTCGACCTCTCCAACCTCTACCACACCGCCCG
This sequence comes from Patescibacteria group bacterium, assembly GCA_041665345.1. Lineage (NCBI taxonomy): Bacteria > Patescibacteria group bacterium. The sequence goes on along the minus strand of JBAYJA010000004.1, from coordinate 112,301 downwards.
GCGCATCCACGGCGCGCGGCCGCATTTTGGGAACATTCTGGAACGCGGCGTGGGAGAGCGCACGCTCATCCGTGCGTTTGCCTACGGCATTGCCAGCCCGGCGGCAGAAGAGCAGAAATTCCTGGAGTCGCTCACCAAGCAAGGGTTTGAACTGCGGATGAAAGACCTCCAAGTTTTCAGCGATGGGACGAAGAAAGGTGATTGGGATGTGGGCATGACCGTGGACGCGCTGCGCTTCGCCCCCAAGCTGGACGTCGTCATTCTCGTCACGGGTGATGGTGACTTCATTCCCCTGGTCCAGGCCTTGCAGCACCAAGGTGTGCGGGTGGAAGGCATGGCCTACGGTGAATCCACAGCCATCAAACTCAAAGAAGAAGTTGACCTCTTCACCGACCTTTCCAAAGATAAACGTTCGTTCATTATACCCAGCCGCCTGGCCCGTGAAGGTCGGCTCCGTTTACTCCGTCGGTAGTTCTCTTTTTTTAACCGCACCCACCGCACAGTTCAAAGTTTGAAGTGACCGCCGCGTCTGCCTTTTGGCGCTGCACTCACTGCAAACTATGGGCGAGCGGGCGTGCCACCTGTGCCTATGTCAGAACCCAAAATGTTTTCCGCCGAGATTGGCGGCAAAACCCTCAGTATCGAAACCGGTAAGTACGCCGGTCTCGCCAACGCCGCTTGCACCGTACGCTACGGAGACACCGTGGTGCTCGCCACCGTGGTTCGCTCCAACTCCGTGCGGGAAGGAATTGATTTCTTCCCCCTGATGGTGGACTACGAAGAACGGCTGTACGCCGCCGGCAAAATTAAAGGCTCCCGCTTCATCAAGCGGGAAGGTCGCCCCACGGATGAGGCCATCCTCACCGGCCGGGTGATTGACCGCTCCATCCGCCCGCTGTTCAACCAGTCCACGCGGAACGACGTGCAGGTCAGCATCTTGGTACTTTCCGTTGACCAAGAGAACGACCCCGACGTGCCGGCGTTGATTGCCGCGGCCACGGTTTTGAGCATGTCCGAAATTCCGTGGAACGGTCCCTTGGCCGGTGTCCGCGTTGGCCAAATTAACGGCGAGTGGGTCTTGAACCCCAGCTACGAAGCACGCGACAAGAGCGCCATTGACCTGGTACTCGCAGCCAACAAAGACAAGGTGGTCATGCTGGAAGCCGGCGCCAAGCAGGTACCAGAGCAGACCGTGGTAGACGCCATCAATTTTGGTCAGAAGCACATTCGGAAAGTCATTGCGCTCATTGAAGACGTGGTTGCTGCCGTTGGCAAACCCAAGGTTGAGCTGACAACCGCCGAAGCGAATGCCGACACGGAAAAAGTGAAGACGAAAGTGAAAGCTTTCTTGACCGCTGAACGCAAAGCCAGCTTGTTCGCCAGTCCAGACAAAGCTGAGCAGAAAGCCGCGATGGCAAAATTGAAGGAAGAGCTGGATGTCCAGCTGAAAGCCGACAACGAAGTGTCTAAAGAGCTCCGCGCCGCTGGCGTGGGCATGTTGGCAGACTTGGCTGACGAAGCTGCCACTGAGTTGGTGCTGGAAACTGGCAAGCGCGTGGATGGCCGAGCATTGGATGAAGTGCGCTCGCTCAGTGCTGCCGTTGCTCTGTTACCACGCACCCACGGTTCAGGTTTGTTCCAACGTGGTGAAACCCAAGTCATGTCCATCATCACCTTGGGCAGCCCTGGGGATGAGCAGACCTTGGACGGCATGGAAGAGACGGGCAAGAAGCGCTACATGCACCACTACAATTTCCCTTCCTACTCTGTGGGTGAAGTGAAACCCAACCGCGGCCCTGGCCGCCGGGAAATTGGTCATGGCGCCTTGGCGGAAAAAGCTTTGCTGCCTGTGCTCCCAGAGAAGGAAGCGTTCCCGTACACCATTCGCGTGGTTTCCGAAGTGCTGTCTTCCAACGGTTCCACCTCACAGGCCTCTGCCTGCGGTTCATCCCTGGCGTTGATGGACGCGGGTGTGCCTATCACCGCTCCAGTGGCAGGTATTGCCATGGGGGTGATTGTGGATCCCAAGGATGCCAACCGCTACAAGATCATTACCGACATTCAAGGTATTGAAGATCACAGCGGCGGCATGGACTTCAAAGTCGCCGGCACAGCCGAAGGCATTACCGCCATTCAGGTCGACATTAAAATTGACGGCCTGACCATGCCCATGGTGGAAGAAGCGCTCACCGGCGCCAAGAAAGCCCGGCTGCAAATCCTGCAGGTCATGAGTGAAGCCATTGCTGCACCACGTGCGGAACTTTCACCATACGCGCCACGCATCACCACTCTGAAGATCAATCCAGACCTGATCCGCGAAGTGATTGGGAAGGGTGGGGAAACGATCAACAAGATTATTGATGAGTGCGGTGGCATTGACGTGACCAAGATTGACATTGAAGACGATGGCATGATCTTCATTACCTCCACCAATGCGGAAATGGCCGACAAAGCCAAAACCTGGATTGAGAACATTACCCGGGAAATTACCCCAGGCGAAGTGTTTGAAGGGACGGTAACCCAGATTATGAAAGACCGGAATTCCGGGAGCGAGATTGGCGCAATTGTGGAACTCACTCCTGGGAAGGACGGCATGGTGCACATTTCCGAATTCGCCAATGGCCGCATCCGCGCTGTGTCCGACGTGGTGCAGGTTGGCCAGAAGCTGAAGGTGAAAGTGATGGAAGTGGACAAGGAGCGCGGACGCATTGGCCTGTCCGTAAAAGCTCTGGGTCCAGAGAGTGACCTGGTTGTCCCTGAATCCGCTTTTGACCACAGCGACGCCGGTGGTGGCTTTGGTCGTCACGCGCCTCGGCCTATGGGCCGCAACGGCGGCTTCCATGACCGGGGTGGTTCTCGCGGCGGAGGTGGTGGCCGGTTCCACGACCGTGGTCCACGGCCCGTCCCACATCGCGACGACAGTGGTGGTGGTCCAGGAAATTTCTAGTTAGTAAATCCCAAGGTGGGTAGGCGAGGTCCCTTGACCTCGCCTTTGCGTAACAAAAAAGCCGTAGGTGCAAACCTGCGGCTTATTACATCAATGTGCTTCAGTGGATTACGTTTGCTTCGCTCTCGGTTTTGCAGCGTAGTAGTTTATTGCGTCGGGCAACATCGGATTGTCCAGTGCCATTTGTGCACCTTTGACACCCAAGCAATACGTCAACCGAGCAAATCGAAAAGTACTATAGTCATCATTGACGAATCGGTCATCCTTCATCTTCGTTCCTAAAGCGATGACACAGAAATCCCCAGACACCAGGGAATTTGTACCAAGCGCTATGCACGCCTCCCGAAGGGTCGCAGGTTCCATTCCCTCTGCCGTAAAGAATTGCAAGATTGTATCGGGCGTTAGGCCGGTGTCTGAAAAACAGTAGAACGTCACCGGAACAAAAGTGAACGCTGTATCACTTCGATCATCGATAGCGACAATTCGCTTTTCTGATGTTGAGTAATCATACCCGTGCTGTGCCAGCAGCTCCAGAATCGGAATGGAGTAATCAACCTGGGCAGCTCGCGTTTGCTCATCATCCACCTCCAGCATTTTGTCTTTCCAAATGGCGAACATAACAAGTGTTGCCAGGAAAAACAGGCCACCGATGATCCAATCACGTTTACTCATATGCGTACCTCCTTGGGGTTTGTAAATATCTTTTTAATCCTGTCTTTTTTTGACCCTACCAACAGCCGGTACGGTTGTCAATCATTTCTTTTCGTTATTGCTTATGTGGGTAGGTGAGGTCCCTTGACCTCGCCTTTTGGTTACATAAAACCGAACATAGATCGCTACTGGCGGAGTAGAGACTTTAGTCTCTTATACTTACGAGAGGCTAAAGTCCCTACTCCTTCAAAAGAAGTCCTAGCCTTTTGACATTCCATCGGTCCGGAGCTAAGGTGAAAAAAACTCAAAATACTTAAAACCTGGAGGAAAAGATGAGTCCTTTAAAAATTTTTTGCCTGGCTACCCGGCCAGTCGCCTGCCTCACTGCCTTTGCTGGCACGTGGGCAACCACACTTCTCACGACAATGATCGACCCGTGGTCAGTTGCAGCGTTCATGCCAGCCGTGGTCATGAGTTTATGCTGTCTGGCAGCAAGTTTGTTCTACGCTGGCTCACCGTGGCGAGGAATGAAGTACCTCCCAAAATTCATTGACCGCCCACTCCCAGAGTACCGACATGTGCTCTTCCTGGCGGCGGCAGCTTCCTTCTTGCTCGCCTTGATCCTATGCGCCCGCTTCTTACCATGGGTAGGATTACTGATCATGCTCATGCAAGGTATGGCGGTAATGGCATACACATTGGTCTGCGGTAAGACTCGATACTGGTTTTACCAAAGCACAATTGTCGCCTATATCTGCATGAATTGCGTCGTTATGGGATCATTGGACGCAAGTTTTGCTCAGGGTAGCGTCATTGGACAGCTAATGTTGTTTACATTTTCAACGTATCTTTTGCGAGAAGTGTTGAAGCGATTAGATGAAGCAAGTCGCAATCCTGATCTGGCAGATATGCCGCTGAAGGTAAGCATTGAAGATCCACCGGTGTACATTGGCATTGGCGGCGGTATGCGGGTAGCGGGAATCGTAGCACTATTTACCATTACTTTTTTTACGCTTGTATTCCCGCATGAGGGTAGTCCTTTACTGAACACTGGGTATCTATGCCTCCTCCTTGGTTTGTGTTTACTCTTCACGTGGTTGATTTCCGGCCTGCGTACATTCTTTATTCGCGGCACACACCACGCCGTAACCGCGCTTGTTTGGGTACTGATGGTTGTCTTAGTGACAAACCGGCCAGTGTAACTGATTTTCGTTCTTTGACAGCGTACCGAAAGGTGCGCTGTTTTTTAGATCGTACACATTTGACATAAGAAAAGTATGTTCTATACTCTCTATATCGTAATACGATATACAATATGAATAAAGAACAACTCAAAGGCCATTCGCGGATGCTCATCCTGGCCGCGTTGGACCAGAAAGCTATGCATGGGTATGCCTTGGCTCAGGCGCTTCGTGACCAAATGCCGGATACCTTTAAATTCGGGATGGGCATGCTCTACCCACTCCTGCACAATCTGGAGAAGAAGGGTTTCATCACCGGTACGTGGCGAGAAGTGAGTTCAGGCAAGCGCCGGGTGTACGAACTGACCACGCGCGGGCAAAAGGAACTGAAGGCGTTGAAACAGGATTGGGCGGTTTTCCAAAAAACCATCACGCGCATTGTGCACGCTGCAGCTATATGAGCCCCCAGGAATTTTTAGAGCTCTTCACCGCCAAACTCCGGGTAGGGGAACCTAAACGGGCAGAGCTCATTGCCGAAGTGCAAGGGCATTTGGATGATGTTGACGAGTCGGAATCTGCTGAAGATGCCCTGGGCAAACCCGATCAACTCGCCACCCGGCTGAACCGAGTGCATATTGGGTGGTTGCATACAAATTTTCGTTTACAGCTTGTCCCGATTGTCGGCATCGCGTTTTTTCTTGCACTAGGGTTTCTCCTTGGAAAAAATGCTCCGAACATTGGGCAATCTGTGCAGGCAAGTTTGAGTTATATGTTAGGAAAATTCGTAGCCTACTTTGGATGTACGGCAATGGCGATTTGGGTTGGTCGAACCGCGACCAGAATGCATCGTTCCGGAAATGCATTAACGCGTTTTTTTGTTCACCTTGGAATTTTGGTTCTCATATATAGCACTACGGTGGCAATGTTGACACCACCCGCTGGTGGCGGACCGCAGTCCGTGGGTTGGGATATACTACTCAGTTTCCTGACAGCAATTCCGGTTACTATTGGATTAAGTGCAGTAACACTTGTTGCGGGAATTATGGAACAGCCTACTGACTTTGGTCCGACACGCTTCAAACTCGATCGGCTCTACCTGAATAGTTTTTTGCTGATCGGCGTACCCTTTTTGGTTTTTATTTTCATGGAGTTTTTTCTTGAATCTGTATTCTGGCCTTTTAAAAGGGAAATGATAGATTATGTGGCCAATCCGATCAAAGATGCTATGGATCCGATTCTCATCCAACGGCATTTCATTTCCTTCGGCGTTGCAGCTGTAACATTTGTGCTTTTGGGATTACAAACATTTCGTACCGCAGTGGCACGACAGGTACGGAATGAGCCATCAGGTATTTTGGTCATTCTTGGGGTGGGGATGTCCGTGCTTGTTTTTATCACGCATTCATTCTTCCTAGCGCTCGTACTCACTCTGGGGCCAAGTATATCACTCGCCTATTTTCTTCCAAGACATTGGCTGCGGGCGGTAGTACTATTTTGCTTTAGCTTTGTGGTGACGCAATTCGTTATCTCTTGGACTTGGTGGGATGCAACACGGAGTCCATTGCTTGATTTGTACGGATGGACTGGAATTTTTTGGCTGATGGTTATTGGGTCACTTACCGGAAGATGGTTACGGCGAATCCAAAAATATTTTCAAGCAAAAACAGCCTCACATGTGTGAGACTGTTGTGCTAATGAGCGGATTACTCCAACGGAATTTCGTCCAAGGAGCCAATCAGGTGAATGTTCTCTGTCAGCTGCCGTCTTGGTTGTCCTCGCTGGAGCCAGTACCCCTGCGGAATGCCCAGGCACTGCATGGGCATTGCGACGTCGCCCCGGAAAGAATCACCTACCGTGATGCAGGTTGCGGGATCAATTGTCGTCAGGTCAGTTTCAATGCACGCATTGAGCATAACCTGTTCGTAAAATGCTTTATCGGGTTTGTCAATTGGATCTCCGGTTGTGACACTAGCCGGAGAAAAACCAAACTCATCAAGTACTCGTACGCGGAACATTTTAATTTTCTTGGCCAATTTTGGGTCATACACCCAACCATTTTCTGCCCAGCGCAGACTGCTGTCAGACCCAGTGGAGATGTGGTTCTGCACACCTTCTGCTTTTAAGCGGCCCAGGAAACGCAGCGCATCTGGGTAGAGCGTAATATTGCTACTCAATATCGCCCAGTACTTTGCCGCAATTTCCACTGCCTCTCTTGGATGCAGTTGCATGTCCACAACTTGCGCCGCATGCAGTGCCGCGAGTTCGCGTGACCAGGGGAAGGATCGGCTGCCAATTTTTGTCAGTTGCAATTTCTTGCGAAGCTGTTCGTATGCCTCCTGGCCACCAGGGACCATGGACCAATCCCCATCTTGCGCTTGACCACCAAGGTGCAGCACTTGATACGTGGCATCAAATGCATTTGCAAATTTTTGGCCAACCTCCTTGGCAAGAAAGGCAATAGCGGGTCGATGGCCAGCCATGAAATGTAAATGCGTGTCATCTAAATCACAGAACGCGTGTTGGATACGTACCATTTTTTCCTCCTTGTTTTTGTTTTCGTATTTCCGCGAAGTGTAGCATGCGGTGAAAGGAAGTCAAGAAAAAAGCAACCCCGTGGAGCGAGGTTGCTTTGAAAGTACTCAGTAAAAATCTACTGTTTAGTAGGTTGCTCTTCTTCCTGACGAATCCAGGGGAAGAGTGTGCCCTGGTCAAACTGCCTGAGCAGCTCTTCAGTGAGTTTGCTCAGATGCTGACCTAACAAACCATCAAAGCAATCCCGCAAGGGGTTGCCGTCATTCACGCCGGTATCGCCACCCCTGTACCAGAACGGTCTACTGACGGTATTAAACCCATCCAACTTGGATCGGTTCGACCGGAGAAATTCCACCGTGTCGCCGAGTAGCTCGTTGTACAGCGGGAACGTCCCACTGTTACTGAACCGTGCCACTACGAAGAACACAGGAGAATCCTTGATGAAACCCAGGACGTACGGATCAATGGAGCGAATCCAGTCCAGGTTTTCCCAGTCCTTACCAGCTTCTTCCAGGTACGGAGTTGCGATGACTAAGTAGTCAAACACCTCAGCAGCGTTCTGGAGCCGTCGTGCAACATGCGGTGGAATGATGTCCCCCTTGTAGTTTTCCAGGGTTCGCAACCGACGGTTGAACATCTGGTAAAGGTCCGACCAACGCCGGGTTGGCACGAGGTCGCAGAAGAAAGCAGTGCGCGCATGCACCCATGGATCATCCGTATTCGCTGCTTCAACTGCCTCACTCTTCCCTTGGGTATCGTTGGCGAAGTAGTGGTACCAGACTGGAACCGCCATAAAGAGATCCGGCAAATTCTCGATCGGAATAATAGATCCCGGCCGTGCAACGCCATCTGCCCAGAGTAAGTTCAGTGCCCCACGAAACTTACCAAAACGTTTGACTTCCTCTTCAAGCACCTCCACCTGGGAAGTTAACCCAAGTGCGCGGTGGCTCTCGATTGCTTCCTGTAGCGTGAGCTGCATGGCCGTGTCATCCGGGGTGCCGATGTTGAAATCGGCCCCATAATCTACCAACGAAGGAAACGTGTACAGCAGGAAAGCCTGCAAGAACTTCCTGGTCTCTTCATTGTCCAATCGGATATCTTCCCGTGGAATACCCGGCAGCGGCTGATTTGCCTCCACCTGAGCTACTACCTCGGGTCGCACGTCCTTCATCTGCGCGTGATAGGCGGTGAGTTTGAAACTCTGACCCGCTGGCACCACCACGTGGAAACCAGGAATCGGTTCCACCATAGCCGGCAGCAAGTCGTGCTCCACCAGAGCGATGACATTCACTGCCCGGAACGTACCGTCGCCACGCTTGTCATCGAGTTCCACGTCAAAGGCAACACGCAATCCTGGGATTAACGTCGTGTCGACGTCATTTTGGTGGACGAAAATATCTTCCGACGTTACCAGGTCGTGTTCCTGGTCGTTCGATAAACGTACGGTCAGCAAGCCGATGAAGCCAAATTGTTTCTCGACATTCACGGTGACTACTTCACCGGAATACTGTTGGTAAGGCATTACGCCTCCCTCTAGGGATCAGGCAAACACACACATTGCTTCGGAGATATCCCTTTCACCTCCAGCAACCCTGCGCAAGACGAATTTCCCACGCAAGGAACTGGAGATGAAAATTGTCAATTTTCAAAGTACCTACAATTGTTGAGAACGCTGTAGTGTAGCGCATTTATTCAGTTTTGTCAACCCCACTCAATGATTGAAACTTCTGCATTTCCCCACACCTGCAACCTTTATCCATACTCGCCGCTCTACCCAAACCTAACTTCTTGACCAACCCCTTGCTATACTTCACCCATGTATCACCTCACCAAACCGCGTAAGGTTCGACCACTCACTGAGATCATCCTCCTGTTCACCTACCTCTTCCGTGGTTGGTTGGTCGTGATCATCATGACGTTCGTGGCCCAACGCTACGGTCTGTCTAATGAATTGGTGTGGGCAGGCGCGATCAGTAGTACTCTCATTATCCTGGACTGCTTCTTCACCTTGCGGCAAGTCTGGGGTTTTGATCGTCATCCGGCGTTACGCTTCACAACCATCGTCTTCAAGGCCGTGCTCATTCTGGTTGCTATCTGCTACGCGGCCAGCATCTGGTACAAAGTTGGCTACTGGGCGTACACCGGGTTTGGTCTATTCGTGGCCGCGGTGTTTGCTAGTGATTATTTTATCCTGCGCAGGACCTCTAAAGCACATTGAATATGACACAACGTGTCTTCACTCAAACCTTTGGCGTTGTTGGTGCCATCATTGAACGTGACGGCAAATTCTTACTCATGCGCGAAGCGGGAAGAAAAGGGCCAGATGCAGGAAAGTGGAGTCATCCGGCTGGTTGGATTGATGTAGGTGAAAATCCAGTTGATGCTGTGCAAAGAGAAGCTCAAGAAGAGAGTGGCTTCACATTTACACCCACGCATATACTTGGAGTATACTCACTTGTCCGGCATGATATCCGAGAAAATGAAACGGTAATGCCTCATGCAATAAAACTTATTTTCGTCGGGACAGTTACAGGAACGCAGCAAGCACTTGCTGACGACTCCACGGAAACACGTTGGTTCACCCCAGAGGAAATTGCAGCCATGGACGGTGCAACCTTGCGTGACGTAGACATTAAGCAAATGGTCCGTGACTACCAAGCTGGTAAACGTTATTCTTTAGACCTCCTCACGCACACGGTGCAAGCATGATGGACTAGAGGCTTCAGCCTCTGGATCGTACAAGAGACTGAAGTCTCTACTCCGTACTTCTTCATTCGTATATTCGTACCACTTTTCGTAATTCGTAAATTAAATGATTATCACCATCAGCGGCGCTATTGGTTCGGGCAAGTCCAGTGTAAGTCGTGCCTTGGCAAAACAACTCAAATACCGGCAACTAGACGTGGGGCACCTGCGCCGTGCTGAGGCGACCAAACGCGGGCTCACCCTCCATGCCTTCAATGCGTGGGCTGAAGCGCACCCAGATGCTGGTGACCGGGCATTTGATAAGGCCTTAGTGAAGGAAGCGCGGAAATATCCGAACTTGGTGCTGAGTAGCCGCACGGCCTTTCACTTTTTCCCCAGAGCTTTCAACGTTTTTTTGGATGTTGCACCCAGGGAAGGTGCTCGGCGGGTACTGGCAGACCAGAAAAACCGGAAAAATGAAGTGGGTGAGTTGCCAACCCTGACGCAGATCATGAAAATCAATAAACAACGGGTGAAATCCGACACACGACGCTACAAAAGACTGTACGGGGTGAATGTCTTTCTGCGAAAGCAGTACAGCTTTGTGTTGGATACCACCAAGATTCCACTTCGACAAGTCATAAGTAAAGTGAAAAAGGCTTATCGGGAGTGGGAGGGAAGTAGAAGCGAGATAGTCTATGTAAAAAATAGCTAGGTTTATTTGCATTCCTCTCCCGGTAAGGGTTACCCCACCTGTCCTCCCCTTCGAAAGGGGAGGAACGTTTAAAGATCTTGGTTTTCATAAACCACAAACACCCCCCTCCTTTCGAAGGAGGGGTTGGGGGAGGTAACCCTTACCAGTGCAACGTCTGTATTACATGAGGAAGGCTTTATGCAAATCAAATCTAAATCCTCCGAATTCTTTCCCCCTCCAAAACCTCCCCGGTCGAGCAGCGGGTAGTCTTCGACTCCCCCTCGAGCAGACTCGGGGTCGCTCAGACTCTACGAGAGCTGCCCGCACTCCGAAAAAACTGCATTCTCCCTCCCAATTCGTACATTCGTAGTTTCGTAGCATTCTTTTCGTAATTTCCCGCCACTTCTTGCTTCTGAGAAGAGGAAGGCGGGATCCCGCCTCAGTGGCGGGACGTAACCCTATTCGTAATTTCCGCTAATCTTAGCCAAACCAGATATTTGACATTACGTCAAAACAGTGCTATACTTCCGCTGTTAGATAAAGAACGCTCTTTAAATCAACGCAAAAAACTACTCTTGCTACTAAAGACCGAGAAGTCGGGCAGTCAATGTCACCCAAAACGCGTTGTGACCTCCCTGTCCTACTGCTCGTCATAGGCGTCCCACACGCCTGTCTGTAAAATAAAACTCCAGGAGGTTATAAAAAGCCACTGGAACTAAAAGGTTAACTTCTGAGCTCTCGGGCAGGGAGTATAACCACAAGAGCGGTTGGCGTTAAAAACATTCTTCAAGAAAGTGGGAATGAAGAATATACATTCTCATAAGGTTTATGGTAGTTGCTGCTACGTTGACGGCTTCTCTACGGAGGAACGGTAAACGTAGCGGCAAATATCTACTTTTGAGAATTCTAAAGGGCGCAGTCCCCTTATTATCTATGATATTTGGACGCTCGCGCCCTTTTTTAATTGGTTATTTTTTTGAAGTAAGGGATTATTGCAGAGAATAAGGAAAGGAGAAAAAAGCTGGGGAATGCGCTATACTCTGCGTATGGCAAAATGGAAGAAACCAACAAATGAGCACGAACACCGCTTGCGCAAGGCCGGTCACCGGCACATTGCCGGCGTGGATGAAGTTGGCAAAGGCAGCTGGGCTGGCCCATTAGTGGCAGCTGCCGTGATTTTGGATACGAATGATGTTCCAGCAGGGGTTACGGACTCTAAACTACTCTCCCCAAAGCAGCGTGAGGAGCTTTTTGTGGCGATCACGAAAAAGGCGATTGCCTGGGCGGTGCACATTGTCCCAGCGGCGGTCATAGATAAGGAAGGGATAACCGAAGCCAACCGCCAAGCACTGGAACGTGCAACGGCAAAGTTGTACATCAAACCGGATGCGTTGCTGGTGGATGCCTTCCCACTTACTTTCACCAACATTCCGGTGGTGAGCATTATTGATGGCGATGCTTTGGAGCGAACCATTGGCGCGGCATCGATTGTGGCGAAGGTCGTACGCGATCGGATCATGAGTTCAGAACTGCACCGGTTGTACCCACTTTTCCAGTTTCACATTCATAAAGGGTACGGCACAGCACTGCACCAGCAGTTATTAACGTTGCACGGACCAACACCAGAGCACCGAAAATCTTTTGCTCCCGTGAAGGCGCGGTTAGGATTGAAAGTGAAAAAGCAGAAGACGAAAGTGAAGCCAAAGAAGAAGACTGGAGCACGGGTAAAACGAAAAGTTGTGAAGAAGAAAGTCATTGCGAAACCCAAGCCACGGAAAGCTCTTCCAAAGCGGAAGCTCGCAAAAGGAAAACCTCGTATCACAAAGGCGCGCCGCGTCACTCCCAAAAAAGTTTCTCGCAAACGCCGTTCGTCCAAACGCTAAATACTTATGGCCAGCAAAATTCCTTCGGGTACCAAACTTTTCGACACTGAGCACATTCTCCACCGGGTGGGCTTGGGGCCTGGCCAAGTGGTAGCGGATTTAGGCTGCGGTGGCTCCGGTTACTTCGTGTTGCAAGCGGCCAAGATGGTGGGCAGCAAAGGGACGGTGTTTGGAATTGATGTGCTGAAGTCCGCACTTTCAAACTTGGTCAGCCGGTCAAAGTTAGCAGGCTTACCGAACATCATTCCGGTGTGGTCTAACCTGGAAGTATTCCGTGGCGCGCGTCTGGTGCGGGATGAGATTGTGGATCTTGGGTTACTCATCAACCTCCTTTTCCAAAGCAAGAAGCCGGTGGAGATTTTGAAGGAGACGTACCGCATGCTCAAGCCTGGCGGTCGGCTGTTGGTTATTGATTGGAAGGTATCTGGCATGCGGATGGGGCCGCACAATGTGGATGGTCTGGCACACGCTTCCAGTATTCGGAAGTCTGCGGATCAAGTTGGTTTTACCTTTGTGGAAGAGTTTGTGCCCGGTCCCTACCACTTCGGCTTGGTGTTCACCAAGGAGTAGGATGAGTGCCGTACTGGCACACGAACGCGGGAAGTACGGTGAGCAACTGGCCGTGGCTTTATTGCAGAAAAAGAAGTACACCAAGATTGAAAAAAATGTCCGCACACCCTATGGGGAAGTGGACATTCTCTGCACCAAAGCAAAGGTGCTGGTTGGTGTGGAAGTGAAGTACCGTACCTCCACGGGCTTTGGCCCACCGGAAGCAGCAATCAACGCGGCAAAGCTGGAACGCCTGGAGCAATCCATGGAGTGGATTGTGGAACAACGAGGCTGGACAGGTGAGTACCAACTGGACGTCATTGCCATTACGAACACGACCGGCAAGGAGCAGGTAGTGCATTTGGAAAACGTGGGGGAGTAGGGGGGATGAGCCGTAGAGCTATAAAGCCGTAGAGCTGTAGAGGTCTCTTCTTTGTCATTCTGAATCCCGCTTCGGGATGAAGAATCTCCATGGTTTGTAAAAATTGTTCGGAGATTCTCCCGCCTGCCTTCGCGACGAAGTACGGCGGGCAGGTCGAAGACTCAGAATGACAGAGAGGAGAGGGAGGAAGATCCGGCTATGTCGTTGCTCGCTCCACCAACCGGAACAAGAACAGGACAATTCCCCAGGCAACCCCAACAATGAAGGTGCCGACCACTGAGCGAAAGAGGGTCATTTTTGCTTCGTGCTTCCGTTCATCGTCACCCCGGGCGGTGAGCCACATGAAACCACTGTAGAGCACCACAATGGTCTGAATGAGTGTCAGCAAGCCCAACACAAAGCTGACCGTGGAGAGGACAACTACCTTCAAGTCTGCTGAGCCCAGTCCAAGCGTAGCGCCGGTGGGGTCAAGGGTCATGGAGGTAGTATAGCGCTTGACGAGCAAACGTCCGAAGGATAGGATGATGTGTAAAGAAAAAGCAAAAACTAAGAAGGAGGAACAATGTCATTTGTTACATTACAAGGGAAGCCGGAGTTTAAATCACTAGTGTGTGACAGTCCAGGGAATGCTGTACGGTCACTTGACGATTTAGGTCTGTGCATGAACTGGGCCACTCTGTCACATCACCAGCATACTGGTCAGCTCATACTTTATTACCAAGGCTGGCTGTACCGGCAAACGTATGAACGATATGTCTTACTCCCTTTCGATGAACTGTCTCCTACGTTTTCTGAGAACGCTACGTTGCTCCTGCACGCAATCTTCGATCCGTTTACGAGAGACAGTACCGGGAACACCATAAAAGTTGTCCCACATCCGTCGGAAAAAGAATGCTTCATGGTGCACCTACTGCTTTTTTTCAAAACCGAACCGACAGGAGAAGACGTGAAAATGCAAATCGACAAAGCTCTCAATGAAGTTGATGATTTGCATGAAGACGGCGCAATCACCTACTATTGGCTCGATTGAACCCTGCTATTTGAATTTTTAACCCGCCCACCATGGAGCGGGTTTTTTTAATCGGAAAAGCATCGCAGCCTGGAGAGGCTGCTCTGGTATTGGTATATTCTTGGTTACGCTTTTTTCTCCCCGATGCCCTGCACAAGAATCGTTACTTGGCGTTCGCGGTCGTGGTCCAGCTCAATGAGCATGATCTGCTGCCACCGACCTTTTACCAACTTTCCATTTTCCACAATCATGGTGACGGAGCAGGGGAGGATCATGGCCTGAGCATGCGCGTGGCCGTTGATGCACTCATGCACAATGCCGCAGGAGTCAGCATCGCACAGGTGGGTGTCTCGCTTGCCTTTGGGATTCCGGGCATCGCGCACGTCATTGTGCCCGTAGTCTTCTTCTGGATCGGCAAACCGATCCAACACCCGGGACAAGTCACTGGTGTAGCCCAGCTTCTGGTTTGGGCCAATCAAATTTTTTTCATCTTCGTTTACCCAAATGCTGGCCGTGGTGTGGAGGCTCTGAATGGTCACTGTCCCCATCTGCACGCCGGATGCAGCAATTGCCGCCTCCACCTGCTGGGTGATGGTAATGAATTCTTGCCGGTGCTTGGTGTGGAACGTGTGTCTGGTCGTGGTGGCGACGGGCACGAGATTTGGCATATGCTATAGAGGGTAGGCGAGTCTACCCATCTGGTCAAGATGGAGAGAATGAAAAAAAACTTACGCTAAAGTACCCTCACGCAAGAGTAAGAGGTTTACAAAAATTTTTGATTCTTACAGGGTTACTACTTTACGACCTAGTAAAGAGTCTAACAATAATAAGGCTTCTGCAAAATCCTACACAGTTCTTTCAAGTTTTAATATTCCTTCTTCTTCAACCAGAACTCCTGATTGTAGTAGATTCTCTACGACAACATTGTAACGTTGAAGATGCTTTTCCACTTCAGCTTCATCTACGGTGTCGTTCAACTTTTGATTTTCCCGAATTTCTTCTTCAATCTCTTTCATCATCCGCTCCCTGGGAAAAGACTGGGTTTCGGAGGCTAATATCCGCATCACAACCGTAAAGCCACATTCACTACCGTCTGCTCTTTCAGCATCAGCTGTGGTAATTGCTTCCTCATGTTTTGTGAGGAATTTCGTTGGCTCAATACGTTGGGTAGTTGCTTCAGTATATGCTTGCTCAACGTGGTTTGAGGTATTTTCTCGCATACTTGTGGATGATTGATATAGATGAATTGACTGACGAGATAAGATAATACTATCAACGGACAAAGGATTTTTCAAGTAAAAACCAAACTCGCGACATCACGAGGCATCCCCCTGCACACGAGAGTCACAAAAAGGATGTTATGCAACAACTATTTAGACACTGACGTTCCAAAGTCATCAAAACATTTAGTTTTTCCATCTTGAAATTTTTTATCAAAAACAGGTGCATAAAAATCACAAACATAGTTCATTCCTTCCTGTTTACAGGTATTTCTGTAACGATCATCAAAATCACTTTGAGCTGAATCTAAACAAGTCTTCAATACAAAAATATTCAGACTTATATCAAGATTATTAAGAGATGCGTTAATATTCTTTTGGATGTTTGAGATCGGAAATGAATTACTATTATTAACTAATGATGTATTGGCGCTACCTACAACTACATTGGAATTCCCTTTTGATTCCATTTGATAGAAGGTAAGTAACGTAGCAGCAAGAACTATTACTAACACAATCACGAACAACAATATTTTTTCAGCATTTGGGTTGCCATACTTAAATTTGGATTAAGATTTTTAGTCATTCTAGCTAACTCGTTATTTTGCGAATTAAAGAATAAGAACGTCTCTAGTATTGTCCATTTTCGATACTATGCCAGCATGGGGGTATTGGTGGCGACCAGGAGTAATCGCTATATTTTCTAATGAAATCCAAGTGGGCGGGGAGAGTTTTTATAAATCTATACAACAACCCCTTCACATAGAAGATATGTGAAGGGGTTTATTGGATTGTATAGATATTATTTCTCTGCTGATTTCCGATATTCTTTTTCTCGAGCCTCTTGATTCTCTTTTTCAACTTGTCCACTGCCTCGTGCTAACATGTCTTTCCACAATTTACGTTGCTCCGGATCCATTGGCATCTCACCATGGGACAGGGGGACAAACATGCCTTGTCGCTCATACCCTGCATCCTCTAATGCCTGAAGCTGTGCATCTGTTCGTGGGCCAACAAATTTTTCCCCCTTAGGGGTAACATAGGTAAGTACGCCATTATTGCTTTCGTACTTTCCAGAATCATTCGTGTCATTACTCCGCTCAACAATCGAATCTTTTTTCCCAAGCGAAATGTCATTAGTAACTACCATGCTATCCACTTGCATCCAATCACCCGGGACGACATCCTTCACTTCTTTTTTTTCGGAAACAAGATCTAAGTCATCGTCAATGGAGTCTACTTTTGGAGTTAGACCCATTTCTACTCCCGAGGGTCTTCCTGATTCTATGCCCATAAAATTTTGGATTAATTATTAACTTACTACTTATAGTATAAGTTATTATATGCATTTTGTCAATGCCCTCCGGTAATGTGTACAGACATATGGCGGTTTCCCATACACTGGGGAAATGTCTACCCATATGGTCACTACAATCCAAGAAGAACGGTTGCGTTGGGTTCTGCCAATCATCGAGAAGCAGGTGCGGCTCTGTGATGTGGCCAAGGTCTTCCCGTACGGTCAACGCACTCTCGAGCGATGGGTGACCCTCTATCGCCAGCACGGTGCCACCGGACTGGTGCCAAAGTCCACCAGGCCGAAAACCCACCCCCAGGAGACACCCATGCACACCAAAGAACAGGTCATCGCCCTCCGCAAGGCCACGAAACTCTGCGCCCTGAAACTGGCGTGGCGGTTAGCGAAAGAGGGTGTCTGTCTGCATGAACGGACTGTTGGCAAGATCCTCAAAGTTGAGGGGTTAGTTCGGCGGTACCGAACGAAGCGCATAAAGTACAAATACCTCAAAGCCGAGCGGCAGCCAGGAGAACTGGTCGAAATAGACGTGAAGCACGTTCCTGGCGCAGTGGCAGGGCTGAAATACTACCAGTACACCGCTATCGACTGTGCCTCACGCTGGCGGTACCTCGCCATCTACGAGCACGAGAGCACCTGGCACGCCATACGATTCTTGCAGGAGGTGCGGCGGCACTTCCCGCACCCGCATCCAGGCCGTGAAGACCGATAACGGGAGCATCTTCACCAACCGGTATGTGGGAACGAACCGACGGAGCGACCTGACCGTGCAGACCGTCCATGGCCTCGACCAGTACTGTGCGGTGCACGACATCGCCCACTACCTCATTGATCCAGGGAAGCCAGCGCAGAACGGTACTGTGGAACGATCCCACCGCTCCGACCAGGAGACTTTCTATGATCGCAACACCTTTGCCTCCGCTGCGGAGTTGCACAGGAAGCTAGTGCAGTGGAATACTACGTACAACAACCTGGAGCACTGCGGACTACAGGGCGTAACGCCAAATGAATTTCTAGGGAAGTATCTTCGTTCCAACCCGCCAAATGTCCGTACATAAAACACTCCCTCCTTATTTACTGACCTTGACATTCCCCAGGTTCCCTGTATACTCTAGCCAAGCAGTCCATATGGAGACTGTTTCTTTTTTTACATACGTACGCCCATGGCCGAAAGCCCAATTGTAGCCGCAATGCAGCAGATCGCCGATGAGAAGCACATTCCCATGGAGGCGATTGTGCACACGGTGGAAGCTGCGCTAGCAGTTGCCTACCGCAAAGATTTTGGTGAGAAAGACCAAAACGTGAAGGTGGATTTTAGTCTTGAAGACGGATCCAGCCGGGTCTTTGACGTGAAAACGGTGGTGGAAGATGCCAAGAAAGCCCAAACCGAAGCCTACGACGCCGAGCGCAAAGCTCGGTTGGAAGCAGAGGAAGCCGAACGCCAAGCGAAAGTTGCGGCTGGGGAAATTGTCGTCCGGCCAGAAGATGCGCCTGTGGAAGCACCTGTAGCTGCACCCGAGGTAGCAACGGAAGAAGCAGCAGAATCCGCCTTTGAACGTTTTGACCCAAAGACGGAGATCACCGTCTCGGATGCCGAAAAGTTGAAGCCCGGTTCGGTGGTGGGTGATGTGATTCGCACCGAACTTTTCCCACCTGCCTCCTACGGCCGCATGGCTGCGCAAACTGCCAAGCAAGTGATCATCCAGCAGCTGCGCGAAGCAGAGCGCGACATGGTGTTCAAAGAATTCAAAGATCGTGAAGGTGAATTGATTAACGCCACCGTCCAGCGCCAGGAAGGTCGCTTGGTGATTTTCGACATTGGGCACACCATGGGCATTATGCCCCCTAGTGAGCAGTTGCCAACCGAACAGTACCGCGCTGGTAGCCGGTTGAAGGTGTACATTGTGTCCGTGAACGCGACGACGAAGGGTCCAGAAATTGTGGTGTCCCGCGCGCACCCGGAAATGGTGAAGAAGCTCTTCTCCGTGGAAGTGCCGGAAATTCAGAATGGCACCGTGGACATTAAAGCCGTGGCGCGTGAAGCCGGGCACCGCACCAAAATTGCGGTGGCCAGCACCCAGCCGAACATTGATCCCATTGGTTCGTGCGTGGGTCAGCGGGGCAGCCGTGTGCAAACCGTCATTAACGAACTCGGCGGTGAGAAGGTGGATATTATTGAATGGTCCGACGATCCCGTGGCATTCATCGGCAACGCGCTCTCACCCGCCAAGGTCATTTCCATTTCCCTGGACGAAGCCAGCCACACTGCCAAGGTGGAGGTCAAAGAGGATCAACTTTCTCTGGCTATTGGCAAGGCTGGACAAAACGTCCGGTTAGCTGCCAAACTCTCTGGGTGGCGCATTGATATTGTAGGAGAAGGTGGTGAACCTCGCCCAGCTGCTGACGCCGTGGCAGCGCCGACTGACGCAGCCCCTGAGGCAACCGCAGAAACGCCGGCCGAACCTGCTGCTCCAGAAGTGGAAGCACCAGCTGAGGCCAAACCAGAAGAACCAGCGCCTGCGGCTGAAGCCAAGGCAGAGTAGTTTTCTCCATTTTTCCATTTCCTTTCGTAATCTAATTGTATGAGCACTCCGATAATCATGGCGCTGGTCGCCGCAGTTCTCGCCATTCTCACCGGCCTCTGGCTGGCGAAGTGGATTCTGGGTTTGGGTCAGGGTTCAGAAAAGATGATTGAAATTGCCAAGGCAATTCAGGAAGGCGCCAAAGCCTACCTGAACCGGCAAACGCGCACCGTGGCCATGATTGCGGTTATCGTGTTTGTGATTCTTGGCTTAGTGGTGGATTGGACCACTGCCCTGGGCTTTGTGGTTGGCGCGGTGCTCTCAGCACTGGCTGGCTACATTGGGATGTACATTGCAGTTCGTGCCAATGTCCGTACGGCAGAAGCCGCAAAGTCCGGCTTGGCTCGGGCGTTGCTGGTCGCTGTTCGCGGAGGAGCGGTCACGGGCTTGCTGGTGGTGGGCTTGGGTCTCCTGGGTGTCGCAGGATTCTACTGGATTACCGGTGACGTCAAAGCCTTGATTGGTTTGGGCTTTGGAGGTTCGCTCATCTCCGTTTTTGCCCGGTTGGGTGGCGGCATCTTTACCAAAGCCGCGGATGTAGGTGCTGACCTGGTGGGCAAAGTGGAAGCCGGGATTCCTGAGGATGACCCGCGCAACCCAGCCGTGATCGCCGACAACGTGGGAGACAATGTGGGAGATGATGCAGGCATGGCCGCTGACTTGTTTGAAACCTACGCCGTGACGGCAGTGGCTGCCATGTTGCTGGGCGCCCTCGTGTTCAAGGGCAGCGAGAATGCCATTCTGTACCCCTTGGGTTTGGGTGCCATTTCGATCGTCGCTTCCATCCTGGGTACATTCTTCGTCCGCTTGGGACGCAAGAAGAACATTATGGGTGCGCTGTACAAGGGGCTCATTGCCTCCGGAGTTATTGCGGCCATCTTTTTCTACCCCATCACCCAATGGTTGATGAAAGATGTTGCAGGTGCGGATGTGACAAAACTCTACCTTGCGAGTTTGGTGGGTTTGGTTGTAACAGCGCTTATCGTTGTCATTACTGAGTACTACACCTCCACGCGGTACCGCCCAGTGCAGGATATTGCCAAAGCGTCAACCACGGGGCATGGTACGAACATCATTACTGGTTTGGCTGTGAGCATGAAAGCCACTGCCTTGCCTGTGCTGGCAATTGCTGCTGGTTCCTGGGCCTCGTTTGAACTGGCCGGCCTGTACGGCGTTGCCATTGCTGCCATGGCCATGCTTTCGTTGACTGGCATTATTGTGACCATTGACGCGTTTGGTCCCATTACGGACAACGCCGGTGGGATTGCAGAAATGGCCAAGCTTCCTCAGGAAGTTCGGGACGTCACTGACCCTCTGGATGCGGTGGGGAACACCACCAAAGCCGTGACCAAAGGCTACGCCATTGGTTCCGCAGGTTTGGCCGCCATTGTGCTCTTTGCGGCCTACGCGCAGGAGTTTACGGACCGTGGGCACACCCTGGTCTTTGCCTTGGATGACATTAACGTGCTCATTGGCTTGTTCATTGGTGGCATGCTGCCCTACCTGTTTGGTGCGCGCGCCATGCAAGCCGTGGGGAAAGTCGCTGGTTCAGTGGTAGAAGAAGTTCGCCGCCAGTTCCGCGAGATCAAGGGCATTATGGATGGCACGGGCAAACCAGACTACAAGCGCGCCGTGGACATTGTGACCAAGGGTGCAATTAAGGAAATGATTGTCCCTGCGCTCATTCCTGTGGTCGTGCCCATCATCGTTGGCTTCTGGCTGGGGCCGGTAGCCTTGGGTGGTGTGCTAGTGGGTTCCATTGTCACCGGGCTCTTCGTCGCCGTGTCCATGACCAGCGGCGGCGCAGCATGGGACAATGCCAAGAAGTACATTGAGGCTGGGAATTTTGGTGGTAAAGGTTCGGAGGCGCACAAGGCCGCCGTCACGGGCGACACCGTGGGTGATCCGTACAAGGACACGGCTGGCCCAGCTATCAACCCCATGATCAAGATTATCAACATCGTCGCGTTGCTCATCGTTGGTCTCCTGGTGAGCGCGAAGTTCTAATCCTGGTCACAGGCCAACCATGGCCTACGCATTTTCCAGACACATCTTTGGACCACTCCTCCGCCGGCGTATAGCGTCGGCGGAGGGTTTGGGTACAATTCCCAAATCCGGTCCGGCCTTGTTCGTGGCCAACCACGTGGGTCTGCAAGATCCCATCTTGCTCATGACCGCGGTCATCCTGGCTACCGGTGGCCGGAAAGTGCATGCCATTACCAAGTGGAAAATTTTTGAAACCTGGCCCCTGCATCCCTGGCTGGAAACGATTCCATTAGCCGCTGACCCGCAGCAAACACTCCACCTGGCGCAGCAGTACCTGGAGGCTGGTGAACTTGTCCTTATCTACCCGGAGGCAAAGGTGAATCCATTACCGACCATTGCCAAAGTGAAAACTGGTGCTGCACGTTTGGCGCTCCAAACGAAGGTGCCTGTCTTCCCCGTTGGTTTGCAGCGAACAACGCCCCCAGCACAGACCGAACGTGAGCACTTCCAAGATATGTTTTTTGGCAAGGTTCGCATTGCCATTGGTTCTGCAATCAATCTACAAGAGTTTCACAACCGAACAATAGACCGGCCGCTCCTGGACACTGTCATGCGTGCTATCATGACTCCTGTGGCAACCCTCGCTAGCAAAACATACGTTGGATGAAATCCTACCTTGGCCTGCACTGGCTCATCCCCATTGCGCGTTGGCGGTTTCGGGAAGTTCTGGGAACAGAGCATCTCCCACGCTCTGGACCTTTTATTCTTGCTGGCAATCACGTTGGATCAGCCGATCCAGCGTTCATTTTTGCTGAAGTGTACAGCCACGTCCGGCGGCCCATTACCTTCGTGGCCATGGATATCATTACCCACATGCTGGGGAAGAAATTTGCGCGACGCTGGGTGCATTTGGTAGAAAAAAATGAAGCAGCGCCCGATGCCTGCTTAGTGGAGCTGCGACGTGAATTAGCCGCCGGAAACCCTGTGGGTATATTCCCCGAAGGCATGCGGAACTCTGCCCCTTTCGTTTTACCCGGAAAAACTGGAGTTGCCAGATTAGCCTTGTGGTCTGGGGCACCCGTGGTTCCTTTTGGCTTTCAAGGTCCGGCAACGTGGTCATTTAATCAAGGACTCCGTGCCTTCCTTACCCCCCGGAAAGATATGACGCTCCGTATTGGCGCCCCGTTGCGTTTCCCCAAAACCCCGGACGAGCAGATCACCAAGGAGTTGCTCATTCAGACCACGCGTGCCATCATGGATCCAATTGGCCAGCTTTCCAACCGGCCTTCCCCGTTCCCGTCGCCCGCTTAAAGCAGCAATGCTGGGCGCTCTTTAACCCATACGCTTATGGATTGGCACACCCTGGACCACCTTGCCCCTGAAGAAATAGCCGCGCTCCAGAACCGAGCGCTCCGCACATTTTTCCGTCACGAACTGCCCTACAGTCCGTTTTTCCGCAAACACTTTGCCGACCACAATGTTCGGTTCGCTGACATCCAATCCACGGATGATTTACAAAAAGTGCCTTTCACCAGCAAGGCTGACCTTGCTCCAACCGCGGAAGACCCAGCCCGGCCCCGCGGCTTCATGCTGCAGCCAGATGAGCACCTGCTGAAGCAGTACGCCAGTAAAGGGAAACTCTTGGGGATTGTAGCGAAGAAAATTTTGGGAAAGGATGTGAAGAAGAAGTTGGAATGGGAGTACAAACCCACCCACCTACACTTCACCACTGGTCGCACTGCTTTGCCCACGGTTGTTGGCTACACCACCAAAGATTTACTCACGCTGAAAGAATCCGCGTACCGGCTGTTCAACACCATGGGCATTCCTGGTGATGCGGTGGTGGTGAATGCGTTTCCATACGCGCCACACCTGGCCTTTTGGCTAACCTTCTACGCCACTTCGTCCCTGCAGCTCACGACGCTCCAGAGCGGTGGGGGTAAAGTGATGGGTACGCAGAAAATTATTGACGCCATTGAACGTCTGAAAGCCAAGGTCGTTACTGCTATTCCTGGGTACTTCTACCACATTCTCCGGGAGGCCGTGGCGCAGAAGAAAAATTGGTCCAACCTGCAGTACATTGTCTTTGGCGGTGAGCGAGTAAGCGATGCACTTCGGGCGAAAGTGAAGGATCTGCTTCGGGAGGTTGGCGCGGGTGAGGCCAAGATTTTTGCGACGTACGCACTCACCGAAGGGAAGGCCGCTTGGGTGCAGTGCAGTGAAGAAACTGGCTACCACACCTACCCAGACCAAGAATTCTTTGAGGTGGTGGATGCGCAGGGCAATCGCGTGCCGGATGGCCAACCCGGTGAACTTGCAATTACCAGCTTGGGTTGGCGTGGGACAGTGATGGTGCGCTACCGCACAGGTGACTTGGTGCAGGGGATTGACCGCGGCCCCTGTCCCCACTGCGGCCGCACCGTGCCCAGGATCCGCAAAGACATTCGCCGCAATTCCGACATTAAAGAATTCAACCTCACCAAGGTGAAGGGCGAGTTGGTGGATCTGAATGCTTTCTACCCGTTGCTCTCCGGCATGCCGGACGTAGACGAGTGGCAGCTCCAAATCCGCAAAGTGAACGACGATCCTTTTGAAGTGGATGAGCTCGTGCTCCACGTTGCGCCCAAGCCACATGCGGACTTCAGCGCCTTAGAACACACCATTCACCGTAGCGTGCTGAACGAAACCGGGGTCTCCGTCCGTATCCGCAAGAGCGATCTCGCTGATGTGCTCCGCATGATTGGCATGGAGAGCGAATTGAAGGAGAAGCGGGTAGTGGATGAGAGACCGAAGAACTGAGGGGGGAAGCCATAAGCCGGTAAGCCGTAGGCCGTAAGCCAAGACCAAAAAACCCAGCAGCAGCTTCTCTAAGCTGCGGTGTAGATGCATCAGAGTAAGTTTTTTGAACCAAGGAGGGTAGCCGAGGCTTTCCCACCTGCCTCCGAGTTTCACTCGGAGTACGGCGGGCAGGCATGCCTCGGCTTGGCGAGGTGAGGGTATGTGGACTGCATTTCCTCCTTCGCTAAAGGTAGATAATACATTTTTCGCAACCATGAACGAGTCAGAACAACCCAAAGAAAAAATTGCCTGGATTCTGGCCGGGGGAGCCGCTCGGACTGTCTACACCGCAGGTTCTCTGTACGCGGTGTGTCAATTACACCCAATACAGCCAGACATCATCATTGCATGCTCGGGTAGCGCGGCAACAAGTTTGTGCTACGTCACTGGGCAACACGAGACAATAAAAAATGTCTGGTGCAAAGCACTCTCCACCAAGAAATTTGTAAATTTTTTGCGATTTTGGAAAGTTGTGGACATTGATTACTTAATTGATACAGTTTTAAAAAAAGATAACCCTTTGGATATGGCGAAGGTTGCCACCTCGCCAATAAAGATACTATTCCCTTTGACCAATTCCAAAACGGGCCAACTGGAATACTTTTCCAACACCGATGCTGTTGACACCTGGGAAGTGCTCCGGGCGGCAAAGTCAGTACCCTTCTTCACTAACCTTTTTCATATCCAAGGGGTAACCATCAACGGGAAAGACTACTCAGACTCAACTGCATCAGCCAGTTACCAACCGCATGTTGCGAAAGCTATACAGGAAGGTGCAACCAAAATTCTTATCTTTGATAGTTGGCATGCTGAGGATAATAGGGGCAATTTACTCTTTAGCAAATTTTTAGCCAAGGTACGGAACAAAACGTTCCGTAAAAATCAGCTGGCCTACATCCAACAGATAGCGCATTTTGTGCCCCCACCAAATGTGGCGCTTACGTATTTGATCCCAAAGACCAACCTCAATATGGCCCCATGGGATATCGACAATGCAAATGCAAATACAGTTTTTACCCGGGGGTACAATGATACGTTGCAGAACGAAGCGCTGCGGGCGTTTTTGCAGTAGGTGACTGAGATGTGAGGCCATAAAAAAGCCTGTCGCTTGGTAAGACAGGCTTGCGGCGGCTATTTGCCGTACTTGGCTGCGGCTTTTGATAAAACAAAGTCAGTTAATGATCCTCGAGACCGAGTGTATTTCACGGCAATCCTTCCAATATGGTTGAGAATGTGCTCGGCAACGAGGTCATGCAGTTTCAATGGGTCTGTGATTTTTTCGTCTCGTATGGCTCGTTTGATTTCTTTGACCATCTGCGCAACTGCCCGCTGCCGGAATGTGTTCCGTAAGTAACTTGAGAATGGAAACGGTGATTCCTCCACCCAAGTGTCTGACTT
Organism: Patescibacteria group bacterium; assembly: GCA_041665345.1. Taxonomy (NCBI): domain Bacteria; species Patescibacteria group bacterium. The sequence goes on along the minus strand of JBAYJA010000004.1, from coordinate 86,452 downwards.
GAAGTCGAAAACGTCTTCCGCGCTTGTACGAAGGAGACAGTCAATTGTTTCACATTCGAACATGCCTGGCTCACCTCCCCGTTCAACTGTTGGCCAAATCTGCGTTTTCAGGTATTTCCTTACCGCCTTCAGAAGATAGAAGGATTCTGGATCAACATCGTAGTGGCCTAGCAATGGCAAGCGACTTTTTTGGTGCCCGGTCTTGCAATACCACGTTTCAAAGTCATCGCGGAAAGCCTTCACCTGGCGAATCAGGTCATAGACCAGCAGGGTACTCAGATGGCGAAAAAATTCTTCACACTTCATTGTGTTCCTTTCTTAAAGTACGTTTGTGTATGTTTATGGTTGATTTTTAGTTTTCGAGCCATATTCTCACAGGAAACGAGAAGTGTCAAGTACAATCAGCGCAATGGCAAAATTGCTTAAATTTTTTGCATAAAAAAAGCCCGTCTTTGGTAGACGAGCTTTTTTAGATGGAGAACTATTTTACGAACGAACAGGAATGCGCTTTTGGATGCGTTTGGAAACAATCTCGTAAGACAAGAGGCCAAATACGAATCCAAAGCCAACACCGTAGAACACATGGCCAAGGAAGTAGCCGAGGCAGGTGCCAAGGGCTGCATCCACGGCGCAGAGCACGCGGACGTCGGAGTGGATAAGGCGGAAGGCTACCTTGAGGAATGCGCTGAATTTTTTGGCAAAACTGGGTAGGAGCTGGGCAAAGAATATGAAGGCACCTTTAGGTATCCAATACAAGAATACCGCGAGAGGGTTTATAGCAAGCGCTGCTTCGTACCACGAGTCGGTTCCATTCTTTACATTCGGAGCGGATCCATCCATTATTGCTAAGGTTATTAGCACCATTCCTATAGAAACTATAAAACCAACTCCCATAAGTCCGGAGAGAAATGTACCTGGGTTCGATGCTGCGATAGTAAATGATAGAGCCAGAATACCGAGCCAAAGCAACATGATAGAAAGACAGGCGCTGAAATGAGCAAACACTCGAATGTTAGCTTTGTCTCCCCACCAGGTAAACGTACTCAGCCATGCAGTTTTGATTTTCTTCGGTATCCCCCGGAAATCAATGATAATGTACCCGCACAGCGCACCAATCAGTGCGCCAACCCACCACCAGAGCCCGCCAATTGAGAGAGCAATCAACGTGCCAATGCCAGCACCACAGGCGCAGGCAATACCAATGTGAAAACTTCGCTTCATGGAAACCTCCGAGAAAAATTTACGTTTTATACTTTAGGGAAGACCTTGTTCCAACCTGAAGAAAAACACTTGACTACACCTTCGTGAGGAATGCCGTTTCATTGGCAATGCACTTTTTACCGTATTCCCAGATTGCTCTTGGCAGCTTGTACAAGTACAGACTCAGGGGATTCCAGTCGACGGCATTTTTGTTCCAGCGTTCTGTTCCTCGCAGTACGTTCTTAAAACAATCGTATGCGATGGAGACCTGGTAGACAAAGAAAAAAAACGAGGTGATCATCACCACACCGAGGGGAATAATTTTCAGCTCAAGTCCATAGCCGGAAGGCATGCACACCACACAACCGACGAAGGTAAAAAACCACGCAAGCATTGAAACGCTTAAAGAAAGCAGGTAGCCGATGCCATGCAAGCATCGCTTCATATGAACCTCCATTTATTGGGTTATTTGTCAAAGATTCTTTATATTCCCTCCACCTTAAAGGAAGCAATCAAAAGAGGCAAGAGTGCTTGGAAAGTTCAAGAAATAACGATTTATATACAATGCAATTTGCTTTATTGCATTTTTCACAGCCGTATGCCAAAGTAGTCCTAGACAAAAAGATCTTTTCCAAAGGAGAATAATATGGACCCGTACATTGGCATTACTGATTTCACGAAATTTACACAGGTGGAAGCAATGCTGGAAGTATTCAACACGCATTTGCGGCCAGGTTCGCAGCGAAAATTGCACGTGGGGGTAATGATGAGCTACAAAACCCTCAACGGAATTCCAAGCAAGTGGAGTGGAATTTTTCCGGATAAGAATCAAATCCGAAAAATATTCAGCTCTTTGGAAACCTATAACTGCATACACTACGCAGATTACGATGGGTACCCAGAAGCTTGGAAAAGTATTTCTCAAGCAATTTCCCACGGCGGAATTCATATTCATGCTCTGCAGTTGGATATGATTTGGCCTGAACCTGGGCAGATTGCAAACGCAGTGCATACGTCACGCAAGAATGTGGAAGTAATTCTGCAGCTTGGAAAGTATGCGTTGGATGAAGCAGAAAATGATCCTCAGCTTGTTGTGAGAAAACTCGAAGATTATGAGGGGGTTATTCACCGAGTCCTCCTTGATAAAAGCATGGGCCAAGGCAAGGGGATGGATGCTGCCGGACTCCTTCTGTTTGCAAGGGCAATCAAACAAGCTTTTCCAACACTAGGTATTGGCGCGGCTGGTGGACTGGGGCCGAGTACACTTCACTTGGTCAAACCGCTCGCTGAAGAAATTCCAAACTTGAGCATTGACGCACAAGGTCAGCTTCGGTCAAGTGGTAGTGCGCAAGATCCGATTGTCTGGGAAATGGCTGGTTCCTACCTTCAGCAAGCTTTGCAGCTCCTTGATTAAGGAAATACTAAACGAGCTCTCATTAAATGTGGGAGCTCTTTTCATTGGGTTGACCAGGCCATGGAAATACGGTAGCGTGAAACTCTCGCCCCGTCTTTTTTGCCTGTATGCAGACCACTGTTACCCCCCAGCCACAGAGCATTGTTAGCCTCAAAGTTGAATTAACACCAGAGGAATTTGCCCCGTACATTGCCCAGGCCGTCCAGGCCTTGAGTAGCGAGGTGAAGCTGGCTGGTTTTCGGCCGGGCAAAGCGCCCCGGGAGATTGTGGAGAAGAAGGTGGGGAATGCAGCTATTATGGAACAAGCTGCGGATTTGGCCGTGCGTTCCGTGTACCCCAAGGTGGTGACGGAAAAAAATGTGAAGTCCATTGGCAGTCCGGATATCCACGTCGAAAAGTTAGCTGAGGGTAATCCTTTCATTTTCACAGCCAATGTCGCTGTTCTCCCGGAAGTGAAACTCGGCGACTTTTCCAATCTCAAAGCTGAGCGCAAGCCCGTGGAGCTGAAGGCTGACCATGCTGATGACACCCTCAAGCGATTGCAACGGTTGCAGGCTTCGGAAGTCCGCGCAGACCGACCAGCGAAGATGGGCGACCGGGTGGATGTGGATTTCAATGTCTCCATTGATAAAGTACCGCTGGATGGTGGCCAAGCCAAGAACACCCCGCTGACGTTGGGTGACAAGGTTTTCATTCCTGGGTTTGAAGACAACCTGGTGGGCATGAAGGTTGACGAGGAAAAGACTTTCCAGCTCACTTTCCCCAAGGACTATGGCAAAAAAGACTTGCAGGGGAAACTTGCTGATTTCAAAGTAAAAGTTTCTGCAGTGTACGACGTGCAGCTGCCCGCACTGGACGATGCTTTTGCCAAGCGCATGGGCCAGTTTGAAAACATGGAACAGCTCCGCGCAAAGATCATGGAAAACCTTAAAGAAGAAGCAGAGAATCGCGAGCAGCAGCGCTTTGAGCAAGCCATTGTGGAAGCTGCGTTGCAGAAGAGCACGGTGGGTGAGGTGCCGCACATCCTCGTCCACTCGGAAGAGGACAAAATGGTGCACGAGCTTCAGCACGCAATTGAGCAAGATGGTGGAAAGTTTGAAGACTACCTGAAGTCCATCAAGAAAACCCGTGAGGAGCTGATGCACGAGTTCACGAAGAAAGCTGAGCAGCGAGTGAAGGTTGCCCTGCTCCTCCGCACCATTGCTGATGCAAACAATTTGCTGGCCACGCCGGCTGAAGTGGAAGGGGAGATTAGCAAAGAGAAGCTCCGGCTGAGCAACCAGCAAGAATTGCTGAAGGAATTGGAAACCGAAGCGTATCGAGATTACCTCCGAATGGTTCTCACCAACCGCAATGTTATTAAGTGGTTGACGGAGAAGGCCGAAGGAAAAACGAGCAAGTAAAAAACAGGCGCTCATGTGTGAGCGCCTGTGGTTTGTTAGGCAATCTTACGGAGGAAGGCATTGCGAATAGTTTCAAATTTCGCCTCCCAGGAGTCGGCATTTCGAATGAACGTGTAGTTTGGGTGCCCACACCATACCCGCTGCATGGCTTCACCTAAGGCGCAGGCCTCTTCGTACGACTCTCTGCGAACGAGATTATCAGCTTTGTGCTGCTCGTAAATAGCACGAGAGGGAATCTCCAAGCAGAAGACGCTACTATACCGGGAGTAGGCATAGGTGCGATCGGTTTGGGTGAGCACTTCAAAATCGTCCAGCCCGTTGGGCAAGTAGGCGGCGCAGTCAACGTCACCTCGATCCAGTACCACGCCCAGTTTCCCAGAACGAATGGCTTCGGTTTTTGCTAAAAATTCGAAGCTGCGTTGAATTGTCGCCAAAGACTGTTGGAAGCGGGCAATGGCGAAGGCATCACCAGCCGGGAATGGGACGCCAACCGTACCGATAATAATGGATGCGGCTTCAGGAACAAAATGAATCTGCTCGCCGAATTTTTCATTTAACTCGACCAAAGCCTTACTCTTACCAGAACAGGGTGGTCCGGTAACCACATCCATCGGCATCTCCACCGAAGCCTTCAGGAATGTGTAGACGGTCATGCCGCCGTGCAGAGGATTGTGCGTTAACTCCCGTGCCAGGCGGGCTAAGTCGTAATTGGTCACGGTATTGGTCACCTCAATTGCCAGCGCTGGGTCAACCCATGCCGGAAATGGTGCGCCAGGAGCCGCCTCATCCTCAATACACACGAGCCCTTGGAGAGGCCCATGGTACGTATCCACTGTCCAGACTCCACAATCCGCACGCCGCTTGGCTAGGGGGTAAGGGCAGGCTTGGTAAATGAAGTGAAATTGTTGCTCATTGAGCTCACAATTTTCTTCCTCTCGTGCAACACCATGGCCAAGTTTCGTGGTCATCTCAAATTGGTTGCCAGCTGTTTCGCGTACCCGGAAAATCGAATGCGGTGGCGTATTGAGGTATCCCTGCGTAAGCTCCCGTGGATTAGTGAGCACAGCAGAAGGTGTGACTCCAGGCAGAATAAACCGCCGTTCCGTTTCTTTGGGCATATTGCTCCTTTCTCAAAGTGCAAGTGTGTTTTCCTGCCTCCACCCTACCGGCAATCCACCAGGATTGTCAATGCAAAAAGAGGCGTGATAGTTGGTCACGCCTCATCAAGGAACGCATTGCTTCGTTCCCGCTTCCGGTCATACCCGCGCTTGCCTTTCTTGGTGGTTTGCGGTTTACCCTTTTTAGCGGGTAGGGGAATGCGGGTGGTTGGCTTTTTGGTTTTCATGAATACCTCCAGGTTGCATATGAGTGTAACAAATAATCACTGTTTGTCAAGGTCAGGCTTACGAAAAAAGCACCAAGTTTCCAAGGTGCTTCTTCAAAGTTCGTTGTAGATGTTCCTACCGGCTTGCACCATGAGGAACTGCTGTTGCCACGCCATCTACTTGGCGCCGATGAGCTCTGGAAATAGGCCGGAACGCCGCATTGCTCTAAACCAGTCTTTCACTACTGGTTTGTCATTCAGCTGCTCGAGGTCACATCCAACGAGATTCTGTGTTTCCTCGTCGTAATATGCCTCTAGCGGGCAGCAACGAGCTTCCACGAATGCCACTTTCCGAACTGCGGAGTCTCCCGTGTAATGCACCATGTCTAGTAAGGTACATATCCAGTCACGGTGATGGTTAGAATCTGTGCAGATTACCGTTCGGATTCCGAAGTTAGCCGCGGTAATGGCAAATACCAGACCAACTGGTATCTCTTCCTTCGGAGCCGGGATCGACCGTGCCATCGCGCCGGTAAACTGGCCTACGGGCATATGCAGGTCGGTTAACACCGCATCGAAATTGCCGAGACACTTCGTAAGCAACTCTTCAGCTTCTTGGACTGTGCTAACTGCCACTACGTCATGGCCGTGCTCTTCCAGCTTCTGGGCTGAAGCGATGTTCCGCTTTTGGTCATCAATAACAAGTACCTTCATTTCAAACTCCTTTTCAAATTTTTAATGATCAATTTTCTTTAATAGCGTAGTATATGGCTTTACAAAAAAGTGTCAATAGTATAGAATATATACATAGTGCAACCATAAAAATCGCTAATATTCGCTAAAAAATAAGCATAGTTGTTGACGAAATCGTCGGCAAGTATACATATTAAACATATGCTACTCAACGAATCACTAGAAAAATTTGGGCTTTCCGGCAAAGAAGCAAAAGTCTATTTGGCTACTTTGGAGCTTGGGAAAGCCACAGTTCAGGAGATATCCAGGAAAAGTGGGCTCATGCGCTCTACCTGCTACAGCATTCTCGAAGCACTCATCGCAAAAAACCTTATCTTTGCACTCAAAGACAGCAAAGTCATGACCTATTCAGCGGAAGATCCGCAGAAAATTTTGAATGTGAGCGAAGAATCCACCCGTTTACTCAAAGCCTCATTTCCAGAACTCAAAGCGCTTTACCGTTCAGCTAAAGGTCGACCAAAGATAAAGTACTATGAAGGTTTAAGCGCTATTAAGGAAATGTACAACGATATCGTGCGTACCAAGGGCTTAAAGGAGTATCTGATTTTTGCGCCGGAAGACAGCTGGATGAATATGGATGTACATTGGATCTCTGACTTCAAGAAACGGCGTGCGGCAGCGAAGATAAAAACGCGTACAATTTTGAATGATAGTCCGCTGGCAAGACAAGCCTTAGCTGACTCTAAGAGATTTTTTGCCGAAACCAGGATTCTTCCAAGTAGCAATGCTTCAAATGACTTTGGCTCTGGCGTGTACATTTTTCACGACAAGATCATTATTATTGACTACCAAAACAGTTTCCTTGCCGTGGAAATCCAGGATAAGCGTATTGCTGACATGCAGCGTTTGATGTTTGAGACAATCTGGAAAACTCTCCCATTGCCGCCAGGCTAAGCTATACTATCCCCATATGCTCTTCGGCCTCCACGTCTCCGCCGCCGGTGGTGCCCAGAACGCGCCCAAAAATGCTCACGACCTGAAGTGTGAAGTTTTCCAATTCTTCTCGCGTTCCCCCCAAGGCGGGGCAGCGCCAAAGCTCACTCCCGAGATTGTTACCGCGTTCAAAGCGAGTAACCAAGAGTATGACATTCCCCGAACGTACATTCATACACCGTACTTCATTAACTTTGCCTCAGCCAATCCACGTCTGCAAAAAGGGTCAATCGAGATTGTCCGCGGGGAGCTGGATCGCGCCTCACTCCTGGGCGTCACGGCAATCATGACCCACTTGGGTTCAGCCAAAGACGTACCTGAGAAAAAAGCTCTGCCCATGGTTGCAACTGGGCTGGTTGCCGTGCTGAAGGGGTACACAGGTACCGCAACTTTTCTCCTGGAAAATTCTGCAGGGGCGGGAAAAGTCATTGGTGACACCCTGGAAGACCTGGCGTTCCTGATCAAAAAAATTCCAGCCGGGCAACGAAAGCATATTGGCATTTGCATTGACACTTGCCATGCCTTTGCTAGTGGCTACGACTTGCGAACCAAACAAGATGTTGATAGCTTCCTGAAGCAATTTGATAAGCACATTGGCCTGCAGTTCCTCAAACTCTTCCACGCGAATGACAGCATGGCGGGCTTGGGTGAACATAAAGACCGGCATGAGCACATTGGGAAGGGGAAGATTGGCCTGGCGGGTTTCCGTGCATTAGTCCAGCATCCAAAGCTTAAAAATGTGGACATGCTCTTGGAGACGCACCATGATGGCCAGCACATTGTTGACCTGACTACCCTGAAGAAACTCCGAAACGTATGAGCAATGATGGTCGCCGAACCCTGCTCAGTAACCTTGGTGACGAAGCTGAGGTAAAAAGACGCACTGCCTCGGAAACTGTTGGCCAGCAAAATCCACGTTCCACCGGCCACGCACAAAAATTTAGCGTGCGAAGATTTTGGAATGCCCGTGGGAAATTATTTAAAACTGTCATCCTACTTGTGGGTCTTTTTATTCTGGTTGGGTTTACAGATTTTAACGCGTTCATTAGCAGACCTTTGATCGAGCAGCAGCCTGTAGCCGCTGCTGACGCCCTGGTTATTTTGGGTGGAGGCATTTCTGCCAAGACGGGGCAACTGGGTTTCAAAACCGAAGAGCGGGTGCGAAGCGGCGCAGCACTTTACGCCCAGGGTATTGCTCCCGTTGTAGTAGTGACTGGCGGGAAGGTAGGTGACAATCCATTTGCCGAAGCGCCAGCCATGGCTGAACTCCTAACCCGCTTGGGTGTGGTGGAGAATCAAATTTTCCAAGATGACCTGGCGCAGAACACCTTGGAGAATGCGGCGAACGTGGTTGCGATGGCAAAAACGCAAGGGTGGGGGAAGCTCATTGTCCTCACTTCAGACTTCCATACGAGCCGAGCCTGCACCTTCTTCCGCCGGGCAGGGGCAGACGTCATTTGCCGAGCAGCTGATCGTGAAGCAGTAGAGCAGCACACGGTATCCCGCCGGTTGCAAGGGACAAAAGTTGTCCTCCGTGAGTACGCGGCGAATGTGTACTACTGGTTGAAAGGGGAGAGGTAGGGAAATCGGAATACGGGGTCGCCACCCGTATCGGTTTACGCAAATCGTGGAACGGGATACGATCCGTACCGCGTCATCCAAAACAGTCTCACAATACCTGCCTCGTCGCCAGGCGGGCGGGTAGCGAAACCGTTCGCCTAATTCCGTTATCCAATCTTCTACTTATGCAACCAATTGCCTTAGCTCAAAAAACTGCAGCTGCAGCCGGGAAACTCCTGCTCCAGCGGTTCCGTAAATTGCATCGAGTTGACGCGACCGCAAAGTCTGCCCATGAGCTGGTAACTGCAGCGGATAAAGCATCGAATCTCCTCATCCAACGCACACTTCGGAAAGCTTTCCCAGCAATAGGTTTTCTCTCCGAAGAGGGTGGGAACAAGCCTGGGAAGCTTCGTTGGGTTGTGGATCCACTGGATGGCACCACGAACTTTGTGCTCCATGTTCCATTCTTTGGTGTGTCCATTGCGCTCATGGATGGGGACGATGTACTGTTTGGGATTGTCGCTTGCCCGCCAACAGGCGAACAGTTTGTTGCTGCCAGAAATCAGGGTGCGGAACGAAATGGCAGACCATTGCACATGGTTCCTGCTCGACCGCTTCGCGAAGCGATCATCGGCTACGGGTACAGCCACAGCTTGCCGTCCCTCCATGCATCATTGCTCATGGCGGAGCGTCTAAGCTGGCATGCACGCTCTGTTCGCCACGCGGGTTCCACGGCACTAGATTTGGCGTACACCGCAGCCAGTCGTTTAGATGCCGTGGTCATTGCCGGACCAATTAACCTGTGGGACGTGGCCGCTGGGGTGTGCATTGTACGAGAGGCAGGTGGGGTTGTGCAAAATGAGAAAGGAACCCTCTGGATACCCAAGAACGCAAACCTCTACGCTGGGCAGCTCACCACACTACAACGCATCCAGGTAATGAGAAAGGAGGACAAATTGGGAGGTAAAAAAACTCCGACCTTTAGGGGATCGGAGCGAGTTTGTAGCAGCCTACTATTTCTCGGATGAGCTGCTCGCCAGCTTCGCTTGCACTGTAGATAGCAATGAGCATGCTAAGTCCTTCAGTGTAGTCACCATAGAAGAGGAGAATGATACGCCCACCAAAGTCATTTGCCGTTTTTGGCGTGAACGGCCTGCCAAGAATGGATCCAGATGTGACAACTTGCTCCAAGGCAGCTGCCATGTTGGCTTTCGCATCTCCAGCAGTGCCAGCTTTTGCTTCCTGGAGCAACCACAGCAGAAAGACATCGCCTGGGAAGTAGAGCCGCGGCGGCTCTGACACTACTGGGTATGGCTCACCGTAGTGCAGAAAGTGGACAATTGCCCGCACGGTTTCCTGGAGCGCAGTGCGCCAGTGGTTCGGATCCACGAAGTTATCTGGATGCATGCCGTGGAGAACACATTCCTGAGTAACCAGGTACTGCAGCGGATCCGGCAGAAGCTCCTGGAGCTGAGCTTCTATGAACCCAATGCGTTTGTAGTCCGCATCCGTGAGAAATTCATCCCGGTGCTTGCCAAGGCTCTGTAGGTAGTCGTGCTCCGACTTATATAGCTGCAGCAGTTTTGGCAGTGGTAGTGCAGATACTGCTGAGGTCGGCTCTTGGTGTAGGCGCGCTTTTCTCCATCGTGAAAATTGCATGGGTAACCCCTTCCTTGTAAAGATTTTGTTTATCGCCCAGCTTAGCAAAAAGAGAAAGAATGTCAAGTCCTTCCAGGGTAAAACGAGTCTGCCCCGTACCGGATTGAAATGAACTGGTGCGGGAGCTTCGCTCAGCCTCCGGCCAAGAGGCAGGCCAAAGTGGATGCGGCAAAACCGCGTCATATGGAGTTTGACGTGCGAAACGAGTTGGCCTGAATCACTAAATGCTGGCTTGCCATGAACCCGAGCGCAGCGAGTGGTTCATGGAGCGGGCAGGGGGAATCGAACCCCCGGCATCAGCTTGGAAAGCTGAGGTATTACCATTATACGATGCCCGCAAAATGTGACGCTACTTCAGGTAGCTTTCCATAAATATTGCTTCATGTCTATACCTTGCACATGTTGGCAGATCTCAATATTTTCTACTCCTGACGGTACACCATCTCAAAAATTTCTTTCATTGCTCTTGCCGCATCAGGACTTTCAATGATCACTGCCTGCTCCTCCTTGAAGAGAATGACCCGAACGAAGAATGGAGTGATGTCAATGGAACATCGTGAGGTATAGAGATCAGGCGGAACAATTTTTGAAAGGAAGTTATATGCTGTATCCTGCTTCCGGAATTGTTCCAGAAAGGGAGCTTTTGGGACAATAGATCGAATGGTTGCACCTACCTGAAACACTTTTGCATTCCATTCATGGAAAACCTGGTTTAAGGCGTCTGAAGCTGCTTTGGAGTTGCCAAAAAAGGCATTGATTTCTGTACCTGCAAATTCAGGTATTCGGTAGAACAATGCTTCACGAATGCCGGACACACCTTCGAAGTACAAGGTTCGGACCTTTTCCTGCGCTTTCGTTGCTGCTTCCAAGGCGGGGAGCATGGCTTTGGTGGCTTGGAGTCTTTCTTCGGCTGCTGCCACAAACGCACGCGGTGATTTTGCAATGAACATTTGCTTCCGGAGTTTGGGCACCTTCAATACCAGGCTGCGTTGCATGAGCTCACCCAGGATAAGGTAGGTTGTTGGTCGCTTCAGACCTGCCTTTTGGGCTACTGCTTGCGCAGAGCTTTGCCCCAGCTGTAGCAGGGCGTAGTACACCTGCGCTTCTTTCCGGTTGAGTCCAATATTCATTAAGCTTTCTAAGATTTTTTCCATAAGTAGAGGATAGTGAAAATTGATTAATCTGTCAATACTTCTGACAACTATCCAATACTTTTAATAATACCTATTATTTATTGGTATTTATGACAATATATTAGATATATTAATTGACAACATTCATATTTGAGAGATACTGAGCGGACAAAAAAAGAGTGGAGCAAAAAACATGCAACAAAAATACACATCAATTGATCTCTGGTACGCTCTGGTTGTGGAGAATAGCCAGGATAAATGGCTCATTGAAAATATGTACGCTGCACTTGCGCAGGAGCCCCCGCATATTCTCTCTGTTGTAGCGGAAAGAACCTGCAACCTCCAATGTAAACACTGCATTTTTCAAGCAGAGACGTCTTCTGACAAAATGTCACATTGTTCTGACCTGGATGTAGTAGTCCTCCATATTGCCCAGCAGATGCCAGAGGGTGCCTGCCTTGTCCATGAAGGCAGGATCTTCCGTCCGCAGCATCTCGCCTGGCTGCTGGCTGTTCGGAAAGCCCGACCAGACATCAAGATTGGCATGATTGATAATGGTTCATACCTCGTGCATGACCGAAGTTTGCATACGTCTGGGTTTGCTTTTGACTGGCTGGACATTTCTCTGGACGGTCCTGAGCAGATTCACAATCTCCAACGGGGAAATGCAAAATCGTATGCACAGGCAATGCGAGGGATTGCGGAGGCGCAAACCTACCTCCAGCCAAATGGCCGGGTACACTCGCTTTTCACCGTAACCAAACTGAATTATGCAAGTATTTTGGCTACGGAAAACGCACTCCCGCATCAAGTAGGCGAATGGCACGTTACCACCTTAACCCCTGCCCGACCTAAAATTGCACTGTTCGCATTGAATCAGCACGAGTTCAACATTGCCTGGCAGCAAATTGTTGCGGCTAACACACTTCGGCCCATCCACTTTCGAATCTACGTGGCTGAGGATATTGCCAAACTTGCGCAGGTTGTTGGAAAGGCTAGGTTTTGTTCCGCAGTTGAGCAGGCAATCGTTGCGCCAGGCGCAATACAATTTGTCCTTGAGGGTGTGGAAGTTACTTTCTACCCCCAATCCGTCAGTCCAACCGAGACCTTTGTTATTGATGCTGATGCCACGTACCGCGCGCCATACGCGATTGCATTTACCCTGACTGAGCTCCAACGTGGAACGTCACGGTTTGGTCAAAACGTCAGACCATACACGAATGCGCAAATCCACTCAGGAAGTTCTTTCCGTGTTCTCTACCAAAACGGCGTCCAAAATTGGCAAATGCACTTTGGCGTGCAGGCACTAGTAAAAGAAAAACACATCTTTTCATCTATCCTCGCCTAACCCAGAAAGGAGGTTATGTGGCTGGTGCAAATACAGGCTCAGCGGGATTGCCTAAAAACCCCCAACCAGTGAAGAAGGGCAAACCCAAAAATCAATCCAAAGGAAAGTAGCGCCTTTACCCACGTTCAACCGAGCGTGGGTTTTCTTTTGGTTCCCACAGGTACTTTTCCAAATCAACAAACCAAACGTCGTCTTTCTTGCTTACCACAACCCCTTCGGCCTGGAGCAGATTGGCCTGTTCATCGGCCGCGTAGCGTAGGTTCACAATGGACAGCATGCCATGCCGGTTGATGACCCGCTGCCAGGGAACAGTGGGGTCAGGCCGTTTTTCCAGTAAATGCAAGGCCCAACCTACCTGCTGTGCTGCGCGGGGTGAGCCAATGAGCCCGGCAATCTGTCCATAGGTTGCTACCCTGCCTGAGGGAATGCGACGGACAGCAGCGAACACCCGATTATGAAATGATCCCACCTTTGTCATATTAAATAGTAATTGGTTTGTCCAGACCAAATGTTACTTTCACTTTGTGACCCATACCTCGACACGCCGCAAGTAATTTTGTAGGATTTCTCTCAAACTGCGAAATATTCCAATCTCTATCAGGCCGAATTTCAAAGGTATCCTTTTGATTCAGGTCTTTTGCCGGGGTATTTTCCTTTCGGTTGTAAATAATCAGGATATCCGTACAGCCAAGTGCGCGTGCGTACTGCAGTCGGTTAATTTCCTGGCCAATCTTGGTATCCATATACCGTTGGCTGTCAATTTGGGTGGCACCAGGATGAAAAAAATGAATGGCCGTCGCCGCATGTACAATATCGAAATAGCTATGTGCCGGATGGTCATGCACTTCCAGGAAAGCGTCTTTTTTCGTGGTTTGGTTATACAATGACACGTGTAACTTTGTAGCGGAGGCTAATATATGCTCAACTTTGAGCGGCTTCACGTTTCGCATTACTTCCACGGCATAGTCCACGTCAACCATTTTCCAAAATCGCCAGAGATTAATAAAACGTTTGCTCGTCAGATTTTCTGAATAGATGGTGATACCTAACCGAACCTGGTTTGCTAAAAAGTAGGAAGCATTACAAAACCCAGCGGAGTTTGCAAAAATATGATCAAACGCCTGGTCAAGTCCAAGCTCGTGCAAGGCTTGGACTGCACCACCACCGACAATACCAGCCATGGCGCCGCCGTACAGCACCAGGGCAATTTTTCTCCCATCCTGCACGGGCACGGTTTTGCCCCGGCGAGCCAGCAGGTGCTGGAGAACCGGGTGGATTTCAGTAGACATGGTTATGCCTTTTCAAATATTTCCTGAAGAAATTTCCGAAGTTCCCCAAACGCCTGTCCCCGGTGGCTGAGACTATTCTTTTCCGTGTCCGACATTTCTGCAAACGTTCGGCCATGCCCGTCAGGAATGAAGATGGTATCGTAGGGTAGCTTGGGTCTGGGTGTTCCTCGGGGGGTGAGTGGAATGATGCCAGTAATTTTTCCACTGAACGTCCATTCTCGACCATCAGGCGCAACCAGTGCGGCGCAGGACTCAAACCAAGCTTGGCGTTTGCCTTCAGGAACAGTCTTGAGTGCGGCTAAGGTGTACGCAATCAGCGCATCACCAGATACACTTTCTCCGGCCCAGCGCGCGGAATATACGCCGGGTTTTCCATCCAAGGCTGCAATGCACAGACCAGAATCATCCGCCACCGCCCACTCACCGCTCTGCTTCGCCACGAACCTCGCCTTCTTCAAGGCATTTTCGGCAAATGTCTGTCCGTCCTCCACCACATCCTCATGCACGCCGGCATCATCAGCGCTGCACACGGTCAAAGGCAGTCCAGCCAAGATAGCTTGCATTTCTGGAATTTTCCCAGGGTTGTGGGTGGCAAAGACAAGGCGCATAGGGAAAGTATACCAAGGGGAAGCCATAAGCTGTAAGCCGTAAAGCTATAAGAGGCTTTTTGAAACCCATGGGCCAAAGGGATGTGTCACACGAATATAAGCAAGTAGCATTTATCCTTCCTTGACATGTAATGTACCGCCGAGTAAGGTGGTGGGAAATACATACAAACGAAAGGAGTTCTATGAAAAACCAAGATTTTTTTCTTCCTGATCCCGACGTGTATATACGGGAAATGCAGTTTTTCCCTTGGGGACAACTCATCCAAAATGTGCTGCACCTAATTTCACAAAAAGCGCCAAAACGTGGTTCGATTTTGGATCTCATGTGTGGACCCGGACAGTTACTAGGTCGTTTGAAGAAGAAGCGCCCGGATTTGGAGCTTTATGGTGTGGATTGTGATTGGCGCTACATCCCATATGCCATGGTGCACAATCCAGGGATACGTTTCACCCAAGCAGATGTTCGGACGTGGGACACTCAAGAATGGAATATGGGAATGCGGTTTGACTATGTCGTATGCACTGCCGGCATTCATCACTTGCCGTATAAGGATCAAGCGTCGTTCATCGCAAAATTGAAAACGTTCCTGAAACCCGGTGGGACAGCAATCTGCGCTGATCGGTTCATTGCCCCGTACAAAACTGAGCGTGAGCGGAAACGCAATGCCGCCGCATTCGGCTATCAAACTTTGCTGGCCGTGCTGGAGAAGAACCCACCGGAGGATATTGTCCAGGCTGCAGTTGATATCATACGAAGTGATGTTCTTGGTTGGGAGTACAAGACTTCACTTGCCAAACTGGAGCCAGTTTTCCACCGACACTTCAGTTCCGTCCAGAGTGCATGCATCTGGAAACCAGAGGATATACCGGATGCTGGAGATTACCTGTTCATTCTTCACGAGTAAACAAATAAGCCGTTCACAATTTGTGAACGGCTTTCCCTATTGACAGTGAGGGTTCCACTACGTAAGGTGGTGGAAAGAAAAACTCTTTGAAAGGAGAAAATATGAGTGCAACCTCAACGTTGCTACCCGTGGCAAAAGCGCTGGTGGAAACCGAAAAAGCCATTGGTGCAGGCGAGCAGTGGACACCGGTGAATGCAGAGCAGCGTGCATTCCTGGAGATGCATTTGTCGGAACTTCGGCCACACCTTGACCAGATTCCAGAACTAACCGCTTCGGTATCCACGGAGAAGATGGATAACAATCTGGTGGCAGTGGATGCTACAAGTGTGCTGGACGTCACTGTGCAATGGGTGAAGGTTGGTGACGAACGAACCATTGTGCAGTCGCGTACCATGAAAGAATTCCCCGGTGTGCGGCTGGCACATGAGCACATTGCAATATACACAACCAAAGTGCATCCGTACCCCATAGCAATTCTGGAAACGAAGTCGGGCGATCGCGTGTTCATCACGCAAGCTCCTCACCCTCTGCGTGGAACCGTGCTTGATGCATATGTCCGTACACTGACCCACACGGAGGAAATTACTGCAGTGTACTTCGGGTTTGATGGTGTGCAATTTCCCATGGTGAAATTGGACGATGCACCGAATATTGATTGGCTGGAGAAGATGAGCACAACGAGCGCGGAAAACTACCCAGCAATCATTGCTTCAGCCAAGCAAACGACGAAGCTGCGGGTCAATGTCGTTGGCGCACACGTGAAGAGTGAGGTGCACATTCGGACCATGGTCTTTGGTTCTGCACACGCACCAAAGCCGCCGGATCTCATCATCGACGAACCATTCCTTCTCTGGTTCACGCGCCCGGGCATTCCGGTGCCGCTTGCAATTTGCTACGTTACCGAGGAGCACTGGGTCAATCCTGGTTCACTGAAAATCGACTAGTACGATGTACAGTTCACATGCATGGGCAGCGTCTCTCTATCAAAAAGAGCTCACCATATTGGCGAGCTCTTTCTTTTTGTTGCCGTAATGTTTACTGGCTAAAAATCTCTGGGTGTGCAGCTTTGAAACTCTGCAAGGTTTGGCCTTCGGTTGGATCCGGTGCCAGTTTCACACTGGGTGGGTTGGTAACGCAGCTTGGTGTCGGCCCACCGCTGAAGATGTAGTTGATGAGGTGGACGGAGTCGGAGATGGTTACTACGCCACTCCCGTCGGCGTCCGCTGCCACCAAGGGGCTTGGGGCGGGTCCACCGCTGAAGATGTAGTTGATGAGGTGGACGGCGTCGGAGATGGTGACTATTTGGTTGCTGTCACTATCCCCGCAGACGTAGGTAGCAGTGGCCTGCACAGTGATTGCGTGCGTGCTTGATGTTGCGGTATTCCCTGCGCGGTCATACGCCACGGCTCCAAGGGTGTGTGGCCCAGGAGGAACAAGTGAGGTATCCCAGGTAACGCTGTATGGCGCGGTGGGATCTTCACCAATGACCGTGCCAGAGTCGCGAACGAAGACCACTTTCTGAATAGCGTCATTGTCCGCAGCGGTGGCGGTGAGTGCGATGCTGGCCGAAACGGAAGCTCCTTGAGCAGGATCCACCAGGCTGACGGTTGGGGCAGTATTGTCAACGACGAAAGTTGAAGTTGCGCTTTGCGTCGTTAATCCTGCTTGGTCTACTGCAACCGAATACGCGGTGTGCGTCCCTTGGGTTAAATCCAGTACCCCGGAGATGCTGGAGGCATCACCAAATTGGAAGAACTTCTGTACCCCATCCACGAAGAGCTTCAGCTGGCTAATGAATCCGTTGTCATCTGCTTGGGCACTGACGGTGACCAGATTTCGTACAGCGGTATTGTTCAGCGGAGCTGTCATGCTGGTGGTCGGAGGAGTTACATCCCCACCCACGATATTCACCGTAAAGAAGCCACTGCTCCCAGAGTTATTTGCCACTCCATAGGGCGCACCAGACTTATCATAGGCAACTGCAACGAGAGTCGCGATCCCGGCTGGGAACATGGAACTGTCGACGTTAAATGCAAACGGGGCTTGCGTGTCAGTGCCAATTTCAGATCGGAATAACAGTGACCCGTTCTGCAACACAACTTTTTCGATTCCAGATGCATCTTGTGCGTCAACAGTGACGGTAAATTGGCCACTCACCGTGCTGCCCTCAGCTGGCGATGTAATACTCACTTGCGGTGCGGTAAAGTCATGTTTGCCAATTTGCACCTGGATGTCTACGTCCCCGTCGCCCTTTTCGACTGTCTTTACAGAAGTATTGGTCAGGGGGTCAACAAAAGTTTGTCCAACGGTCAACGCTGCGTCATTTGCGCTTCCCCACACTGGTGGGTGCGCAGCATCAAGCAAGAAAGAACGGTTCGCCTGTGGGCCAGATACGCCCGTATTTGCGCGAATGTGGAGGAGCGCACCGTCATAGGCATTCGTCGATCCAAATCCTGTGTCATGCCCAATTGGTTGCCGGTATTCAGCGTACAAAAAGTCATTTGCTGAGCGCTGAAACTTCAGTGCCTTCAGATTGGTTGATGCAACTTCTAGGTGATCTATGGTATAGGTGCCACTTTCGGTTACCGTCTCGATATTGGATGGTACAAACCACCCAAGGAAATCTTTTTCCAGAGCGTTGAAGTAGCCAAAGAGTGCATGATTACCCATGGTACTGTATGGACTGCCGTACTCAGTAATATCGCAGCCAGTTTCTTGGTAGGGGGTATTTGGGCAATTGTAAAAACTTGCATGGTGCAGACCCAAACCATGGCCGTACTCGTGCGCGGTTAGCGCAACGCCGGCGTAATTGGACAAGATGTAGGACGTTGACATAACAACCGGACCATCATTCGTCGCTACCGTGGTTTGCCCAACGCTGCTGATGCCAATGAAAGGGCATGAGGGTCCAAGCGGCGCAAACACCACGAGCCGTTCGTACTGACGAAAGTCAACGTCGGCATCAAAAGCTTGGACCACTGGCCCAATGGTTGAGGCAAAATCGCAGGTCGTGTCCATCGGGATCGTCCGCCAATTTTCCACATCACCAACTATGCTAATTTTGTTGTACGAATTCTGCTGGTAGTAGCTGTTCATTTGTGAGAAGACGATGTTTTCAATAGTTGAAACCGGATATGCCGGCTGAGGTGTATTTTGGAAATTCACCAGCAGTACAATAGTCTCTTGGGGGCCGGTTACTGCATCACGATTAGTCTTCTCCTTCGCTACAGTGTAGCCAGTTCCCAGGCCGGATGGATCCACTGTCACTGAAGACCGACCATCAAAAACTATACGGTCATCAAGTTGAAAGCCGGTAATGGTTAGCGTATCGCCTGTAAGAAAGGCGGTGTGCAGTGCTTTGGCTGGTTGAAGCGCAAGAGTGCTACCAGAAACAGTTTGCAACATGAACAGTGCATCGGGCCCTTTTGGAGCAATGCCTTTCGCCGCAGTATAATCATATTCCGTCACTTTTCCCGTCACGGTCACGCGTTCTTCCACGCAGTTCGTCGTCCATGTTTGGTACGCATCCCCAATATTTGGGCTCAAAACTGCAGCTAAGGCTTTGTCTGGTGCGGTTGCCATGAGACCAAGGAGTGCAGTTTTCCGGGCAGTGAGATCTGTGCGGCTCGCAATGAGATCCTTACTTGGCTCAGCTTGGCCCAGTAACCGCGCATTGGTTTCCACTACGGTTTGTGCGGAACTGGCTGGCACTCCATTTTTCAAGACACTAGTAAAGTCCTTTGTATAGGAGGCACTGGGGCAGACGTACTTTTGGCTAGGCGCTGGTTTTTTGAAGCCAAGAAAACTCAAGCCTGCTCCACCGGCTTGCAAGTGGGGAAGGGAGAAGAGTAATCCGGAGACAACTAAGGCAGCAGGAATAATGACCAAAAAAGCACTAAACCGAGGTACAGATGCTTTTGACTGATGACGAAGTGCTGAGGCATGTGCATGTGCCATAGACGTAAATTACAAGGTTAGGGGCGAAATTGCTGAAGGAAAAGTGAAATCATTTTCACTTCTCGTAATATATACATCATACCAAAAATAGAGGTTATTGTCAAGTTTTCAGCTTGCGTATTTCAGGCATACTGTACGTATGGATACCAAAGTTTTTTTTCAGAAGAATTTTCGCTACGCCGTTGTTGGTGCAACGACAAACGTGGAAAAGTATGGTTTTCGTGTCTTGCAGTACCTGCATGCGCATCAGCTGGACGTTGTGGGTGTGAATCCAAAGTACTCTTCGGTTTCTGGTGTGCCGTGCTACGCCAGTATTGAAGCAATTCCCAAGAAGCCAGATGTGCTGGTGTTCGTTGTCCCACCCCAGATTGGTTTGCACATTCTGCACGAAGCCCACCACTATGGGTTTACTAAAATTTGGTTTCAACCTGGAGCAGAATCACAAGAAACCACCATTTTGGCTGGGCATTTGGGTATGACGGTGAATGACCCTGGGACGTGCATTATGGTTGAGCACCGGAAGTTGCAGGGTTGACAGCAGAGCGAAATGCAGCTATGCTTGGCGGTATTATAAAAGATAAAACGTTTTTTGATTGGAGGCAGAGTGGAAGCAACAGATTTTAGTTCAGCAGAACGTGCGTTACAAGATGAAATCGTACGACGCTTGGGCATAGGTCAGTCCGGCCCAAACGGTATTATGTGTGATGCGAGTAATCTCTTTTGTCCAAACGGGCATTCAAATGTCCTTTTCGACAAAGCATCTTCAACAGGCAACGACTTTGGCATTAGTTACCATGCCAGTTGCAGCGCCAAGGACTGCAGCTGGGCGATGAGTTGGTAAAGCTCATTCATTGGAGCAAACTTACGTTTGCTCCAATTTTGTTATTGTTGTGAAAATGTGGCATAATATACATTGGATTCTTGTATAAAGACACGGAAGGCCAAGTGCTTCGTTCGGCGAACAAAACGTTCCTCCATGCCCAAACCGCAAAGCACAACGACGTACCTAAAGTCGCGTCCACTTGGACTCAGAGGTCGTCGAGTTGTTGCAAAACGCGGGGTGATTCGACAGAAAACTGTAGTTGCAAAAAAGTCATCGGTTGCCGGAGCTCCCCAGTCAGCGCGAAAGGTGTACCGTGCCCGCACGCACAGTTTCCAACGGGCAATGCGGCATGAGTTACAAACGCGGCAGCACCAACGGGTGCAAGTGACCTACCGAACTCGAATGGTACTGGCGAGCCTGAGCTGTCTGCTCTTCTTTGGTGTAGCCCTGGTGTCGCGTGCAGAGACTGAACCGCAGACGCTGCATATTCGGCCGCAGTCATGCACAGGCTGGGATCGAAGTGACAAGGCGCAGGAAATTCAAGCATTGGGAAATACTGGGCTAGCGCAATTCCCCCAAGATGCTTCAGCCCAAGCGGGTGGTGGTTCTGGGGCAGCGCAGCTGGTCTGCAAGAATTTTGCCCTACCAAGTGACTTTCATCCGGACGCGTCTTTTTCCCAAGCAGAGCTTGTGCTCTCCTTGGCTGGGAAAGCTGGTCAAGATTCTGAAGACTTGGTGGTGATGGAATCCAGTTTGGATGGCAAGACCTGGACACGGCTTGATTCTTTTGGGTTGAACCAAGATGTTAGTAACGCGCAGCATGGCGGGTACTGGCGAGCCGCTTTTCCGCTGCTACACCGTGGGAATATTGATACGTTTCAGGTTCGGGTGCGGTACATTGCCTTGTCTCCAGATGCAGCAGCAACCGTCTACGTGGATGGCATAGGTTTGGATGTGGAGCAGGTGGCCAAGCCAAAGCGAGAACCGCTGTTCCTCT
Source organism: Patescibacteria group bacterium (assembly GCA_041665345.1). Lineage (NCBI taxonomy): Bacteria > Patescibacteria group bacterium. The sequence goes on along the minus strand of JBAYJA010000004.1, from coordinate 65,146 downwards.
CTGGGGATGTGGTGCAGGTGGAAGACACGCAGCTGAAGAACTCTGAAGACCCTGTGCTGAAGGTGGAAGTGGAAAAGCAATCCCGCTTCTCCTTTTTACCATTCACCAAAACTGAGCGAACCGTGGAAGCCAAGAAGCTGGTTGGGCCTGATGGCGCGGAAGTCCCGGCAGAGTATGACGTGACGCGGGTGACGGAGGGCCGGTCTACTTACGAACGCATTGAAGTGCGGAACGAAATGCTGCACAAGCCTGGAAAGTATACGGCGGAAATTACCATTGTGCAGGGGAACAAAGAAACCACGGTGAAGAAAGATTTCTACTGGGGAGTGCTGGTGCTGAACACACCAAAATCCATTTACCACCCAGGGGAAAATATTGACGTGGGGATGGGTGTGCTGGATCCGCAAGGGCACACCATTTGCGATGCGAAATTATGGCTTACTATAACCAACCCAAGTCGGGGAGTGCAAACCTTCACCACTGATGCTGGGTCAATTACGCGTTCCACAGAGTGTGGCCCCATTACCGTGACCAATACGCCTGACTACAGTGCAGTGTATGAGGGTGGCGATGAAGGGATGTACACCTTGGATCTCAAAGCGGAGACCAAGTTTGGCGAGTACACAATCCAAGATGCAATTGCCGTGCGAGCTATGGTGACATTGGACGTGCATCGTGATGCGCCTACCCGCATCTATCCGGTTGAAGATTATCCAGTTACTCTCACCGTACGTCCGCAAAAAGACGTGGCCGGTTTTTTTGAAGACTCGGTTCCAACTTCCTTTGAGGTGTCTGCGGTGTCTGGCAAAGGGAAAACTGTTGCTGCTGACAATCGGCTGACCATACGCTGGCCTGTGCAGTGGAAGGGCGGGAAGATATACACGCTGACCTACCGAGTGAATCCACCAGACATTAGCCCGGAACTTTTCTTGCTGGGGAAGGCGCGCTTGATAAAGACTGGGAGTGCCGAGCCAGTGTTTGAAGAGTTACGCCACTGGCAGATTGCGAGTGACGCGGTGGGTTCGGCAAGTATTACACGTCTGTGGAGCTCTGGGTTTGAATTGCAAACCGTCACGGCAAATGAAGAATTTACAGCGACAGTTGGTACTGCACCCACTATTGATACCTCCACCTTTCGTTCTGGCGTTGCGGCGCTGCAAACAAATGAGAGTGCAGCAACTTCGGGCGCAACATTCCAATATTCGAACGCAAATGCAACGAATGACTACTACTTCCGCGCGTATGTGAATATCACCAATATGCCAGAAACGCGTGTGAATATTATGGAGTTTTACGACAGTGGCCCCTCTGTTCAGGCGAGTATTCGGTTAAATAGTGATGGGACATTGGAATTGTGGAATGATGAAGACAACGCGCAGCAGACCGGGACTTCTGCAGCTCTCTCCACTAGTACTTGGTATCGGCTTGAGTTTCGGAGTGACACCACAACGATTGGCACTACCTACCTTGAGGCCAAGGTGGATGGCGTGACGTTCTCGTCAGGCACGGTGAACCATGCGAATGGTTCCAACGTTGTACGCATTGGTACGCTTTCAACTGATACGGGTGGAGCCTCAACAATATTCTGGGACGATTTGGCAATTAATTCTGACGATGCCGGCATCACCCCAAGCATACCGGAAAACTGGCCAGGGGCGGGAAAAATTGTACACCTCATGCCAGATGGACAACCAAGCGGCGCTTCTTCGAATACCTGCAGTGGGTCAACTAGCTCATGGGATGCCGTAAATGATCGTGGCGCTGGTGGACCAGATGATACGACAACAACGGTGACCTGTGATAGTGACGCCGGGACGGATTTTCTTGAGGTGTCCCTAGAAAGTACAGGAAGTCAGGGTATGAATGCGAAAGATAGAATAATTTTGACGCAAGCTGGGATTCGGTATACGCGTCTCAGTGCAGCAGCTGGTGCCCATAATCTGCAGGTAAAAATCCCAAGTGGGAATGCAGTTGACCAGTCAACGAGTATTTCTGATAGCGCGACCGCCTATACCACCAATGGCAACGCGGCTCCACGAACCTACAAGCAAACTTCCTACGGTGATCAAACCTCGGCTGCAGATTACGATGTAATGACCGCTGCGAACATTGACGATGGTTTATTACGCGTGACCGCAACTGATGCAATTCCCGATCTCCTGGTAACGACGATGTGGTTGCTGGTGGAGTATGAGCCAGCAGAAGGTGGTCGGTTGTGGTCATCTGGTTTTGAAATGCAAACGGTAAGCGCGGGTGAAGAGTGGGCGGGGATTGCAGGCGGACCAACCATCAACACAACTGCAACCTACTACCGCTCTGGAGGCGCATCGTTGCGCATTAACGGGATGAGTTCGGGTTCGGCTGAAGGTGTGAATCAAGATTTTGTGGCAGCGAATGCAGACGGCCCATACTATGCCCGGGCGTATCTCCGGATTGAAACCTTGCCGAGTGCGAGTAATCGCATCATGTCGTTTCGAGATTCCGGGACTACAGACCGAGTGTTCCTGGTGCTGACCAGCACTGGCGCACTGGAGCTACACGATGAAGATTCTGGCGGGACGCCGATTGGCACGTCAGCCGCCTTGAGTACCAGCACATGGTACCGGGTGGAATTCCAAATAAATTCGTCTGGTGCGGGTGCAACTGATACGGTTGAAGGCAGAATAAATGGAACCAATTTTGGATCCAGCTCAACCAGAGACCTTCTTAATGGTGTAACAACAATTGCACTTGGTGGCAACCTAAATTCTGAAGCGCAAACGCAAGGCGATTGGTACTTCGATGATGTGGCGGTGAACCAGAATGCTGGTACAACGCAAAATGGATACCCTGGCGCAGGGTCGATAGCACACCTGAAACCAAATGCCGCCGGGGATAATACGGGTTTTACGAATGACTATACCTATGTGGATGAAGCAGACCCAGATGATGCAACAACTTACCTGTACACAGCCACAGCGAACACTATTACGGACGTTAATCTTTTTGATAGTTCGACACAGTCCATTGGTGCTTCAGACACAATTTCTCTGGTTTCTGCTGGTATGCGTGCCAACATCGGGAATACGTCGGCTTTCACAACCGCAGTTCGATTGAAAGATAGTGCGAGTGGGGCGGTTATTGAAGGGACGAAAGAGAATTTCACGACAACGACATGGATGTCGCACCATTCGGCGATTCCAAGAATTTATGGCATGACCGCCTATACCCGGCCGCAGCAGTTAACCGCCTGGACAACGACGACCCTGGATAGCGCGCAAATCGGTGTTCGCAATTTAAATACAAGCAACCTCCTCTCTCCCGAACAATTGCAGGTAACAACGCTGTGGCTCTTAGTTGAGTATGTGCCAGCATCCATTTCGATCTATGGGAAAATCTACACCAATGAAACCCCAACGGCGTATGACTGTTCGGCAAATGCCATAACCGTCCGTGCGTCCGTGAATGGCAGTGCGTCTGAGCAGACCGCTGACTGCACCTTGAGTAATGGTTCATTTGCTATCGCAGCTGCTCGCCCAAGCACCGCCGCAGACCCAATTGCAATTTTCATTGATAGCGTTGAAGCAATTAAGGGGACAACGGTGACCCTGGCTGCTGACACGACGTCAGATATTGTTGATTTGCACATTTATCAAGATCACACCTCGGTGCGTCACGAAGACGCAGGGCCCATGACAAATGCAAAATTAGCGACAGCTGATACTGGAGCGAATGTTGGTGTTCGGTATAGCGTTACTACTGGTAACTTGACCGTGGAGTCTGGCATGGAGTTTCATGTGTGGGCGGGTGACACGTACGATCCGGGCGGGACCGTGACCACCAATAGTACAGGCGGAGATTTTCACATAGATGACGGTGGTACGGCATCTCTCGACACCGCCACGAATACCATTGGCCGGGATATTTTGGTGGATGGCGGGGCAACGTTGAATATTGATGCAAACACGATTGTTGCTGGCGGTGATATTACAACTGCAGGCACGAGTGCTGTTGTTACTCGTTCCACTGGGACCGCAACTACAACCATGCGGGGTAGTGGGAGTATTGGTGGTGGCACAACCCCTACACTTACGTTTTACAATCTCCTGATTGGTGATGGTACTACGGCAACCACTGCATTGAGCTCCGCTGCGACTACTGTAACTGGCGGTGATGTGACAGTGGGTACTGGGTCAACCTTCACGGTTGGCGCAAACCTGACCGTCGGTGGCGGCGACTTTACAAATACGACAACCGGGATCATCGCATCCAGTGGAACTCCCACCGTAACCATGCGCGGGACTGGAAATTTGGGAACCAATGGCGCCAGCGGAGCAATTACCATTTACAATTTAGTGATTGGCGATGGGACAGCCGCGACAACGACTTTGCAGAAAGCTGCAACGGTTTCCAATAACCTAACTGTGGGGAATGGGAGTGTGGCTTCGGCACTCACGGTTGCAGTTGGGACTTTCACCGTCACTGGGGATGTTGTCGTGGACACGAGTTCAACCCTGACTGTAAATGCAGATATGACCGTGAATGGTGGGGCCGTCACAGGTGATGGAACGGTAACAACTACAAGCGGCACACCAACTTTCACGCTTAGTGAGACAGGGAACTTTGGTGGTGCCACTGGGTGGACATTCTATAACCTCACTTTGGAGCAATCTGGGGGAAACATTTTTACCACAACAGCTACAGGGAATGGCGGGGTAACTGTCACTAATGTGCTTACTCTTGAGGCAACTGCCGCCGGGGAGAGTTTTAACATGCACTCGCTCAATGCTGGGGCAAAAACCTGGACCCTGTCCGGCTCAGGGACACCGATAGTGGATGAGTCTGGCTTCACAGTACTCATTCCTGGCACTTCAACTTTTGTATACAGCGGTACTGGTGCGACCACAATTTACGTAGGCAACTTCAATAACCTAACCTTGCAGCAAGCAAGTGGAACACCCACCTACACGCTAGGGTCTTCCACACATATCGATGGAAATTTTGTAATGGCTTCTGGATTAACCGTGGATGCAGGGACTGGAACGGTGTTCACCACCGGTATTGGGAAAACCATAACCAGCAATGGTCAGACTCTCTACAATCTTCGCTATGACCCAGTGAGTACAGGTACCCTGACCTTGCAGACGGGAGATTTGACGGTTACAAATACCCTCCTCGTCAACACGGACGCCACGCTGGCCATAGCCAGTGGGATAACATTGACGCATACTGGAGCAAACGTATTGCTTACAAGTTCCAGTACCATTGCCGGTCCGGGCCGCATCACCTTTACCAACACGAGTGGTGGTCCAGGTACGGTGGGAATCATAAGTGCGATTACGAGGTACGATGCCACTGGTGGAGATATTGCTAGCACGACGTTTGACGCGCGGACGTATGGGAACACGGTTGAGTTCTTCAATAGTGGCGCAACGGGTCGAACTACGACTTTTGCCACTGGAATGTATACACTTTCTGGCGCCAGTAGCCACTTTTACGTCTATGCTAATGGCACTGGGGATATGGCTGTCACCGGTGTAACCAATAATCCCACGGTGAATATTGGTGGTGACTTTGATATATTGGGTACTGGCGACGGCACGGAACCAGTGTCGTCGGGTTCTGGGATCTGGACTATCTCAGGAAATTTTGATGCAACATGCAACTCTTTTCTGGCTACGTATTGTTACGTTGCGTCAACTGGGAATACGGTCATCATGGATGGCACCTCAAAAACATTAACCGCATATACTGGAGGTAGCACACTCTACAATTTTACGTCGAGTGGCAGCATGAGTATTGCAAATAACTTAACCGTAAGTAATGCATTGTTGATTTCTGGATCATTGACCCCAAGCACATTTACATCCACATCAAACTTGACGGTTGGTGGGACATTCACGAACAACGGAACTTTTACCCATAATGACAGTCGAGTACGTCTTACAGGGAGCGCAGGCTCAATTGACGGCTCAAGTAGCACAACATTTTATGACCTGGATATTGGAAACGCCAGTGGAGCTGTAACGGTACAAACATCAGATATTGCTGTTACAAATACTCTACTATTGTCTGGAGCAAGTAACGTCTTGACCATTAGTTCCGGCCGCACTATTACCCACACTGGCGCCACGCTTACCTTAAGCGGCACTATCAACGGCCCGGGTCGGCTTACCTACCGAAGTGCTACAACTTTCCCAACCGGCGGGACACTGGGCGCAAGTCTCATTTTACGAATGGACGCCACGGCCACTGATCAATCCATGGGTGCCCGCACGGATTACCAAAAAGTGGAAATTGATAATAGTGGCACGACGGCGGGGCGCACGGTGACTGCCGGCACTGCGGGTTCGCAAACCCTGACCATCGCCTCCACGCTGGACCTATTGAACACTGGCACCGGTTCCAGCACTACGATTTTCCAGGTGAATACCTGGGATCCAACCTTCACTGTCACCGGTAATGTGACGATTGCGGCGGATACGGTTTTCCAGGCAAGCTCAGCTACCACCACAAATTTTGGAGCCGGCTTCTCTAATGCTGGCACGTTCACCCATAATTCCGGCACCATTGCGCTTACTACTACAGCGGCTTCAACTATTGCCGGCAGTACAACCTTCAATAATCTTTCGGTCACCAGTATTGGTGCGGCAAAGGTAATTACCGTTACCGCTGCCACAACACAGACCATCGCGGGTACGTGGACAGTCACTGGAGCTTTGGGCCAGCTGATCACCCTGCAATCATCCAGTGTGGGCAACGCTTGGAACGTCAACCCAACTTCAGCGTCACTTTCCTACGTAGACATTAGCGATGCAAATAATGCTGGCGCAGCAATATGTGCCACCTTCTCCCAGTCTACGAATAGCGGAAATACGAATATTACAGTCAGTGCTGGCGCAACCTGTGGTATAGACGTAGCTGGCACGTCGAACAGTTCAGGCGGGACAGTGAAAGTAGCGGTGAATGGGAGCATTCAAGCTCAAACCACAACCTTGGCTGGAACGTGGACTATTTCTGGCGTTACCGTGGCCACAGGGAATACGGTTACGGTTTTTGTGGATGGCGTTGCCGATAGTGCGGAAACAACAGCCGTTACGAATTATGACGGGTCGGGGAACATTACTGGCCTGGTCTTGGACACAAATGTGCTGACCATTGGGAGCGTGGACAATCCATCGGTGACGGTAACCAACATGGGCCAGTATGATGCTGATGATAATGAAAATATTGTACACACGGCAAATTCCTCCACCTTGGCTGCTCAGGCAGGTGGAACGTACACCAGCGCCACGCTGAGCATTCTCTCTGGCGCCACGTTGACGATTGGTGGCACAGAAACCGTAACCGCGAAGAATGTGACCATTGGCGGCGCGCTCACCTCAGGTGGGAACAGTGTGTACACCATTGCCGGGACGCTTACGAATAACGGTACCTTTACGCAGAGCACATCCACCATAACCATGACCGGTACGTCGAACAGTTTAACTGGATCCACGGCAACCACCTTCAACAACCTTACTATTAATCCTGCTTCCACAGGGACAATAACAGTGAGCACGTCGGATCTCACGGTGTCTGGCGCGCTCGATGTGGCAGATGGCGACACTCTATCTATTGGTAGCGGTCGAATTGTGAATGCGCCTGGAACGCTGACGCTTAATACCACGGGAACCATAAGCGGGGATGGAACCTTGCGGTTCACCGACGCTTCATCCGGTCCAGGGACGGGCGGAACCCTCAGTAGTATTGTCCGTTACGATGGTTCGTCAGCGAACATTGCGTCCACGACTCTGGACGCGCGGACGTATGGTGGACGGGTAGAGCTGTTCACCAATAGTGGCACGGCAAAAACCTTCACTTTCCCCACTGGGTCGTTCACCCTTTCCGGCGCAAGTTCACACCTTTACGTGATTACCGATGGTGTAGGAGATGCCACACTGATTGGCGCCTCGAATAACCCGACGGTCACGGTGGGTGGGGATGTTGACTTCACCGGTACTGGAGGTGGAAGCGAAGTGATTACCTCGGGCACGGGGGTGTGGACCGTCAGTGGGAACGTGGATTTCACTGGGGGGACGTACACGGCGTCCACTGACAATACCCTGAAGATGAACGGCACGTCCAAGACGCTCACCGCTGCGGGAAACGAACTGCAGAAGTTTGAAGTGTCTGGTGGAAGCGTTGCCACCGCAGACGCAGTGTTGGTGAATAAGACGTTCGACATCACGGGGGGAGGCTTTACGCAGGCGGCAAATGCCAACCTTACAGTTTACGGTAATTTCACCATTGCAACGGGAACGACTTTCACTGCAGCTACAGGTTCTGGCATTCTAATCATGGATGGGAATCCTACACCGATGACCTTCACGGATAACACCTCACCGAAACAGGATATGGGCAATGTGCAGGTTGGGTTGTCGCCTGGTACGACGGACTTGGGTTCTGACTTTACTGCAAAGTCAGTAACCATCCCGACGGGTGATATCTTCAATACGAATGGTTACGACCTGGATATTGGCACGGGCGGCATAACCATCGTTGGGACGTTGGACGCTACCGATGATGTGGAAACTGATGAAACGTTCATGGATACGGATGGGAAATTCGACCTACAGACTGGTGGAACCTTCACGCCTGATCAGTCCACGTTGACTATGACGCTTGCAAGTACGGTCGTTGCAAATGCCACCACAGACCTTATTACCGTTGGCACTGGAAACCCCTACAACGTCATTGTGAATGACGGTGGTGGGACGTACACCCTCACCGTTGAAGTGGAGGACCCGCTGGTTGTTACGAATAACATTACGATCACCGGCGGGGTTCTGGATACGAAAACTGGTGAGAGTAACAGCATCTCGGTTGGCAATAACTGGACAAATAACGATTCTTTTACGGCCCGATCGGCGACAGTCACCTTTACCGCGACCGATACTGGAAATACCATTGGTGGTACAATGGGCGATCTTGACGACTTTTACGACCTCGTATTCAACGGCAGCGGTGGGGAGTGGACCACGAATACCGCCATGACTGTGGGGAATGATCTGACGGTGACCGCCGGGAGCTTGCTGGGCGCAACAGATATCACCATGTATGGCACATTGGCTGGGGGTGGAACCGTAACCCGGTCAGGTGGCACATTTTTGCATCGGGTTGCGGCTGCTAAAAATTTTGGCAGCACAGCAAATGCAAATAACTGGACGTTCAATAATCTTTCCTTTGAAACCTCAGGCGCCACAGACCGTACGGTTACGTTTGCTACGGGTGGAACCGGGCAGGTTATTGTTTCGGGAACGCTCACGATTGGGAACGCGAGTGATTCGAATGTGACGACGCTAGATAATGAAACCAATGATCGGATTCTTGATGCCAATGGTGCAGTAACAATTACCTCAAAAGGCCTGCTGAATGGATCATCAACCGCAAGTTTCACGGTTGCGGGGAACTGGACGAACAATGGTGATTTCACGGACAACACCGGGACAGTGACCCTGGATGGCGCCGCTCAGCAAACGGTTGATGGGCAATTGACTGGTGCAAGTGATCGGTTCAATAACCTCACTATTACCAATAGCTCCGGTGCGGATCCGGTCACTTCGCCCTCTGTCATTTTTGCGGCTGCGGCAGAAACTGCAGCAACGTTCACAGCGCAGACAGCAAATACGAAGCTGCGCTTCCTGGCCGGCGGTACGTATACATTCAACAATATTGCCTTCAACGGCCAAGCAACTGGCACACGCGTGTTCTTGCGTTCGTCAACCACAGGAACCCTGTGGGACCTCAATAGCCTGGGAACGCAAACCGTCTCCAATACGGATGTACGTGATTCCAATGCCTGCCCAGGGGATGACATTGATGCCACAGACGGTACAAACTACGATTCGACCAACAACCCATGCTGGAATATTAATACTTTGACTTTCAGCATTTCTGATACCGCGGTGGGCTTTGGGACACTTTCCTCTGCAGCAGCCCGTTGGGCAAATGGGGCGGCAACCGGCTCTGCCAGTGCCGTGTCCGCACATACATTAGCCGTGACCACCAATGCTCGGAGCGGGTATGCATTAACTTACTTTGGGTCTACCCTGTCAGGGCCCGAGGATATTACTGCCGCAACCTTTACAGGAGATGCAGATGGCACACCAAGTAGTGAACAATTTGCTTTATCAATAACCACAGATGGCAATGCAACCATTCCCTCTGCGTACCAGAAAGCAAGTGACAATTATTCGTTCGTTCCCAGCACTGCAACCACGTTGATGTCTGAAGCTGGGTCTACGGTAATCGAGACGGCTAGTGTTTACTACATCTGTAACATTTCCAGTGCTACGACGGCGGGTGCATACAGTACAAATGTCACGTACATTGCAACGACGACGTTCTAGGAATATGCTGTCATTCTTCGACTTACGTGAATGATGATATATCGGAGTAGAGACTTCTCAGCAGATCCGCCTATGGCGGAAGCCTCTGGTCTGTATCTGCAGAGAGACTACAGTCTCTACTCCGTCTCACAGAATGACAAAAGGGTAGGATTTGCTTTTTTCAAGAAACTGTGTTATACTGTAGATAGTTAAAAATAAAAAGTCTTTACCTTAGGCAAATTTTTATGAAAAATCCCATCAAGCTACTTATGAAACGTGGCATGAAACGTGGCACGACCCGAACCGTCGTTGTGCTCTTTACGGTGCTTGGGGTACTTGGGTTTTTTATGCCAATTCAGCCAGTGGGTGCAGCTGCACTGACCGGGATGAAGGACACCATGTCCCGTTTGGAGAAGAGTGTAGCTGGGACGCATGCTTTTTCCTTTACTACCGCAACGAACCTCACTGCCACGCAGACAATTACTATCGCATTCGACACAGCGGCTGATTCCTTTACTCTCGATGGTACTATTGCAAGTACGGATTTTTCGGCTGCTTCGGGTTTGACCATTGTTGCAAACATTGGTGCATGTGCTGGTGCAACAGATGAGGTGTACCCATCCGTTGACGCGAGTGCCCCAGGAGAAAGTTACACGTTAACTGTCTGCACTGGCGATACGGTTCCTGCTGGTGCTATCGCCTTTACCATCGACAATAACGAGATTACCAATCCCAGCTCAGCAGCGGTCTACAAAATTGACATCACCACCACGTCAGACAGCGGTTCTTTTGCAGTTGCCATTCTGGATGATGATACAGTGAATGTTACCGCCACGGTTGACCCATCCGTCACCTTCTCCATTTCGGACGTGGCCATTGGGTTTGGGGTTTTGGATGCCACGCAAGAGTGTTGGGCGAATGGTACACCACCTGCGGCCTGCGATACTACACCAGAGGCTGCGCATACCTTCCAATTAGGGACAAATGCCACAGACGGTGTTGCCCTGACGTACACCGGTGCCACACTGACGAGCGGTGGCGACACAATTTCCGTAGCAACCATTGCTGGTGATGCGGATGGCACCCCAGGCTCCGAGCAGTTTGCAATAGGCTTTGACGATAACGCTGCTACCTTCACCTTTGCTGATACCGCAGCCTACGATGAGTCCGCGAATAACTTCAAGTTCGTTGCTGGCACTACCACGGCTATCCTGTCCATTGCCGGACCTACAGCAGCTGCGACCATCGACGCGCACTACATTGCGAATATTTCGGCGGCCACAGAAGCCGGCAGCTACTCCACAGCGATTACCTATATCGCAACCGGCACTTTCTAACTGACTTTTCGACGTTTACCGCTCTTCGCCTGAAGCCTCGATTATTGACGCTTCAGGCGAGTTGTATGATGGAGTAGTGAGTGGGCAGGAAAAGTGGTATACTATGAGGGCAGTTTTTGACTAAATAAACGCATGGAAAGAGCAAAGAAAATTTCATTTTTGGTTCGAGGTTTCCTGGTTGTTACCCTTGGTTTTGTTGGTGTGCTTACGAGCATCACTACAGCCCAAGCGTTGACGATTAGCCCGCCTTCCATTGAGTTCACCGCCCAGCCTGGGAATCAGGCTGACTTTGTGGTGAAACTCTACAATGAAACTGACCAAAAGCAGGTGCTGTACATCAACACCACCACGTTTACTTCAGGTCCCGAAGCTGGAATACCGGTGTATGACTTTGCAGCACCGAAGGAAGACATTGCTACCTGGGTGAAACTGGATCCCGCGCCAATCGTCCTGGAACCTCAGGGTCGCCAAGCAGTCTTGGTAACCGTTGATGTCCCCGCGAATGCTGGGCCGGGTGGTCACTACGGTGTGGTTGCTTTTTCCACCACGCCGCCAACCGCGGAAGGCAACGCGAAGCCCCAAGTGGCTGTTGCGCAGGGGATTGGCACCCTCCTATTCGTTAAAGTTGAGGGTGATGTGCAGGAGAGCGCGGTAATTACCAGCTTTTCTGTTGCCAAGGATACATTCACTCAGTTACCAATTGAATTCACCACGGTGTACCAGAATACGGGGAATATTCACCTCAAGCCAGTAGGGAATGTAACCATCACCAACACTTTGAAGAAGCAGTCCGCCCTTTTGGCTTTCAACGAACCCAAAGGCGCAACGTTGCCCAAATCCTCCCGAACGTACAAGACGACCTGGCAAACCGGACAGAACGAAGATCTGTACGGCAATGGATGGAACCGCTTCTGGACTGCATTCCGTAATGAACGGAAGAACTTTGCCCTTGGGAAGTACACCGCAACGCTGTCTGTTGGAACGGGGCAAGCCACGTCAGAACTGGCAACCACAGTGCCCGCGGCGGGTGTGCAAAGCTCAGCTGCAATAAGCTTCTGGGTACTCCCTTGGCATGTCTTGGTGGTGTACGGAGTTGGGTTGCTGGTCGTGCTCTTCCTGCTGATTTTTGCAATCCTGAAGTACAATGCTTGGATTCGCCGACGCGCGTCAACCAAGACGCCGCCGACGGGAGAATAAGCAGAACGAATACATGCGCCCTGTGGTGCGAACTCTTGGCCGATCACTCCTAGTGATGATTCTTGTTTTTCCTTTGCTTGTCCTGCCAGCCAATGCTGACATTACGGTTTCCGTTTCAGCAACTGTGCCCAGTATTGCACCACCGGAACCAACGGCAACGTCTGTCATCCTCAAAGGTATTGCCTACCCAGGGTCGACGGTGACGATTTTGCAAAATGGGGTTACTGCAGTGCAAGTGCCCGCTGACCCGCAAGCACGCTTTGACGTGACCATTGGTGGGTTAACCGCAGGAACGTACACATTTGGGGTCTTCAGCGTGGACCAAGATGGCCGAGACGGACCAACCTCGAATTTTACTTTGACCTTGGCAACCGGAACTTCCGTGACCATTACCGGGATATTCTTGGGACCCACCATTGCCGCGGATAAAACCGAAGTGCGCTTGGGAGATACCATCACGGTTTTTGGAACAACGAGCCCCAGCAGCACGGTGCAGATTTACGTGAGTTCAGAAACCGAAACTTCCTCGCAGGTATCAGCTTCAACCGCAGGTGCTTGGTCAAAGCAGTTCCAAGCTTCTGATTTGCAGATTGGTTCGCACAGTGTCCGGTCCAAAGCCACTGATCCAGACGGGTCAGTTTCCGAATTCAGCCGCTCCGTGGCTTTCCAGGTAGCGACTACGGAACTCTGCGCGGGTAAGACGAAAGGGGATATTAACTGTGATGGGAAAGTGGACTTGGTAGACTTCAGTATTTTGCTGTTCTACTGGAATAAGCGGAATCCAGCAAATGCCAGGGCAGATATTAACCAGGATGGCACGGTGAACATCATTGACTTCAGCGTCATGCTCTACTTCTGGACGGGAACGAAATAGCTATGCGCACACATATCATGCGAATTGGCGTTGTGCTCTGGAGCGCGGTCCTGCTGTGCAGTGTGCCCAATCTTGCACATGCAGCAACTCTGACTGTTCAAACCGCTAATCCGCAGGTTGGGCAAGACCAAACCTTCATTGTTGAAGTGCGCGTTGATAGCGAAAGAGAGGTGATCAATGCTGTGCAGGCGCGGTTGACGTACGATCCTCATGCTCTGGAAATAGTTGGCCTGGAGAAAGCTGGTTCTGTGCTTTCGCTCTGGCCAGAAGAGCCAAAGAGCGATCCAGCAACCGGAGTGATTACCTTTGCCGGTGGGATTCCGAATGGGAGTTACGTTATTGACGGCCGGGTACTGCAGGTCATTTTCCGGGCCAAGAAACTTGGCACTACCCAACTAAGCATTGATGGCGGAACAGCTGGGGTGTACCTGAATGACGGTCTGGGAACGAAAGCTGCCCTCCGTTTGCGCTCGCTCTACGTCGATGTTGTCGTGACTGCAGATACCCTGGGCATTACTTCACCATCGCATCCCAATGAGCATCAGTGGTATGCCATCAGCACCGTGCGCATGCAGTGGCAAGCGGCCAAGGAGACACCGTACGCGTTTCTGCTCACCACCGACCGCAACGCAGTGCCCGATGTGCAGCAAGCCCGGTTCGTAGGTGAGACTACATTTCCCAGTCAGGCAGACGGTGCGTACTACTTTACCATCCAAGAAAAGCTACCTAATGATACGTGGGGTGCATTGGTTCGGCGGCGGGTACTCATTGACACCACTCAGCCAGAGCCCTTTACCCCGCAGTTGAGGCGAGACGTCATTCCAGGCAAACTCGCTTTGGTTTTCCAAGCTGAGGATCGTACATCTGGGATAGAGCGATACGAAGTGCAGGAAGGGGATGGAGCATTTCAACCAGCAGCAAGCCCCTACCAGGTGAGCGATGTCCATCAACGGTTTACACTGACCGTCCGTGCGTACGATCAAGCTGGGAACGTGCGGGTGGCGTTCATTCCTGCTGCTTCCGCAGCTGGCGTGCCGCAGTGGGTGTGGATTGGCGGTGGCGCAGTCATTGCCCTCACTCTTCTTGGAGCAGCCTGGTGGGTGCAAAGGAAGAAGCGGTAAAACTGGAGCAGACGCGCTATACTACTGGGTATGGAGGTACGAAAAAGCACAATCCGTAAAGCGAGTATCATTGCGTTCTTCGCCCTGACGCTGTACTTTCTTCCAAACTCCATGCACGCCGCAGATGGGGCGAGTTTGCTTTTCTCACCCGCAACCGGCGCATTTACCGTTGGGAGCACCTTCAACGTCTCCGTTTTGGTGAACACGGGTGGAAAATCCGTAAATGCGGTGCGGGCGGACATTACCTTTCCGGCCTCGCGCTTGCAAGTGGTGAACCCATCAGCCGGCACGTCCTTCGTTTCCATTTGGGTAAGCCAGCCAACCTACTCCAACACCGCGGGCACAATTTCCTTCCAAGGTGGTTTGCCAAATCCGGGCATCAAAACTGATGCCGGGGTAATGAGTACCATTACCTTCCGGGTGACTGCACCTGGGACGGCCAAGCTCGTTTTCACCAGCGCTTCGCAAGTGCTGGCGAATGATGGCCAAGGCACGAATATTCTTAACTCTCGTGGGGATGCAAATTTTACGCTGAACTTGGCTGCACCAGAAGGCCCAGTGCTTTCCTCGCCTTCCCACCCCGACCAGAATACGTGGTACCAAAACCGAACCGTGGAGTACAACTGGGATGAAGTCCCAAATGCCGTGGGGTACAGTTACGTCTTTGATCAAAACCCGCGTACCACGCCACCCGAACGCCAAGATGCCACGCCCGCACGCAGCACCTCGGTCACCGCTGACCGAGATGGTCGGTGGTACTTCCACCTGCGCGCAAAAGTAACCAGCTGGGGCGGCACCAGCCACGGTGCTGTGCTCATTGATGGGACGCCGCCAGCTGCCTTTACCCCCACGGTTGACCCCCCCACGCCAGAACCAGGCAAGCGACCCGAGCTGAAGTTCCTGACCACCGATGCCATGTCTGGCATTGATCACTACGAAATGCAGCTCCTGGCCTTGGATGATCCAAACCAAGCAACCCCATTCTTCACCGAAGTGGTGAGCCCAGTTCGTCTCCCAGAGCTGACTGCCGGTCGGTACCAAGTGTTGGTGCGGGCGTTTGACCAAGCGGGAAATTCCACGGATGGGAAGTTGGATTTCACAGTTGCGGCTGCGCAGAGCGGATCCATTATTGGTCGCACACCTTTGCTGCAGAATACCCTCTTCACCAACGTAGCACTTATTATTGCCGGGCTCCTGGTGCTGGTTCTTGCAACCTGGCTGGTCATTCGCTGGCGCCGGCGGGCAGGTGACGTGATCCATGATATCCATAAATTGGAACAGGAGACGTTACGCAAGGAATCAGAATTGGTCCGTACCATTCAGGCGGCGCACTCTCTGGAGGCGTCCATTGAGCAGCAGTTTTCTCATCAACAAGAGGCCCAGGAGTTGCAGCGGAGCCTGCAATCCAGAGTTGGGACTGCATCAGCGCAGCAACCTCCGCAAACCCCTGAGCAACCAGCTGATTTTCTCCATCCGCCTGCGTCGTCGAATGACGACTTTGGACGGACAAGTCCACCAACTGGGCAGCAGTAGGTATATGCACAAACGCTTTTTCGCCAGCATTGCAGTGACGGTTCTGTGCTTTGGCTTCGGGCTGCCGCAGGGTGCGCACGCTGGCGCAACTTTGGGCGTGTCCCCAAGTACGTCCAGCATGACTGTTGGGGCAACCAAAACCGTCACGCTGTACGTGAACAGTGGCGGCGTAGCAATTAACGCTAGCCAAGGCACGCTCAGTTTCCCCGCAGATAAACTGCAGGTAACCAGCGTGGCAAAAGCCAGCACCTTCAAGTACTGGACAGTGGAACCCACCTACTCCAACTCCAACGGCACAGTGAGCTTTGCTGGCGGGGTACCGAGCCCAGGATATTCTGGGAGTAGTGGCGGTATTATCAGCGTCACCTTCCGAGCCAAAGCCGTTGGTACTGCAGCGTTACGCTTCACCTCTGGGCTTGTGCTGGCTAATGATGGGGAAGGGACAAACGTGCTTACGGGGTATGGTTCAGGAACCATTGCTATTGCCAAAGCCGTAGCCGTCACGCCAATCGAACCAGAGCCTGAGCCAGTTGCCTCCCCACAATCACCCGTCATTTCGTCACCCAGCCACCCCAAGCAGAGCAGCTGGTATGCCAAGGCAGATGCGGAGATCAAGTGGACCACACCAGCCGGGGTGACAGGCGTGTCGTACATTCTGGATCAGAAAGCCACAACCACGCCAGATGATGCTTTGGAAGCGAACACCGGCTCCCGGACTTTTGTGGATATCCCCGATGGCATGTGGTACGTGCACGTCCGTGGTCGTACTGCATCAGGTTGGGTGCCAACCACGCACTTCCGCGTGCAGGTGGATACCACGTCCCCAAATGACTTTGCTCCACAGGTGACGCGAGAAGGCGGGAATGCAAATCCCAGCCCAACCATTTCCTTTAGCGCCACAGATGCTACCAGTGGCATTGCGGAGTACGCCTTTACCTTAGATAGCGGGAAACCGGTGACTGCCACCAGCCCAGTGAAGCTGGAGCGTTTACCCGCAGGACTCCACCAGTTTACGATTCGCGCTATAGACAAGGCCGGTAATAGCCGCGATGCGATTGGGCAAATTATGGTGGAAGGGAGTCCGGCGCCGCGCATCACCTCGGTGCCACGTTCCGTTACACTCTTTGGTGAAATTCCAGTGGAAGGCTTGGCCGTGGATGGCGACACAGTGGTGCTATACGTGGATAGTAAAGAAGTGGGCAGGTTTGTGGCCAAGGATGCGCAAATCCAGCCGGTCCCTGGCGTGGCGGTACCCGAAGGTTTGGTTATGTGGCGCTACACGCTTCGGCCAATGCTGTCTCCAGGTGGGCATGAGCTGACGGCAATTGCCATTAACCGCTACGAGGTGAGCAGCGCCCCTTCAACGGCAGTGCGCTTCAGCACCATTGGCTCATCCGTGCAGTTCTTTGGGCTGGTCTTACCCTCGGTGATGCTCATTTTCTGCTTGCTGGCGATTATTTTCATTCTCATTGTTCTGCTCATCATCCTGTACGAGCGGTACCGACACTGGCGCCGGCAGCAGGACTTTGACCTGGATAGGGCCGAAGCTGAAATTGACGAAGAAATTGAGAAACTGCAAGGGAGTTTGGATCGGGATATCAGCGGTGCCATCCGCACGGCTTTGACAGAGAAGTCCATTCAGGCTGCAGCGCATGATCAAGTGAAGCGCGACCTGGTGCAAACTCGGCAACGGATTGACGCGCTCTTGGCGCATGCAGCGCTGCAAGCCGCAGTGAAGAAAAAAAAGCGGAGAAAGTAGAGAGGAGAGCTGCCTGCCCGCCGAAGCTTCTGAGCGGAGGAGGGCAGAGCTCTAAAAGCCATAGAGCAATAAAGCTGTAGAGGTCTATTCTCTGTCATTGCGAGGAGTCAACGACGTGGCAATCTTGCGCTAACACGGAACCAAGTAATCTGGTCGTTCTTTTTTACGTACTTAGTTTTTATAGCAAGGTCTTCTTGGTTAGGGTTACCCCTCCGCCCCTCCCCTTGGAAAGGGGAGGACGGGTTTTGGTGAAGAGAAAAGTCATCTTTTTTGTCATTACCTCTCCCATTCGTATTTTCGTAGCATCTTTTCGTAATTTCCCGCCACTTTCTGCTTCTGAGGAAAAGGAAGGCGGGATCCCGCCTCAGTGGCGGGACGTAACTAGGTTGACGAAAAGGGTTTTTTCCGCTATACTAGTAGTACGAAAGTAAAAATAAACCCCAAAAATCATGTTCCACACTCGGACACCCGAAAAGAGTATTCGCATCTCTGTCATCTGGCTAGCCGTATTGGCGGTGACAGCAGGGTTTTTGGCTGCGCACTTTGGGCCAAAGTCCTCAGCTGCAGTTGTGCAGACTGATCGGACGGTGAGCGCGCTGGTGAAGTAGATTGTCCATCGTTATCTGGGTTTCGCCGCCGCATGGCGGCGTTTTGCTGTACCCTTGTGCCAGTATGCAACCCCTGCTATAGTATTCAGGACAAGAGGAAGCACTATCGTGCCCCTATTTGCATTTGCAACAACTCCTATGACTTCGGAACTCCCAAAGCACGTCCCCACCTCCAAGGCCGCGAAAACCAGCTTCCTGCAGCAGGTTCGGCAGCGACTCATGAAGGAGTATGATGCTGTCACCAAGCGACTTTCCACGCTCATGGATAAAGGGAAATCCATGTGGGAAGAGTATGGGAATAAGGATGAGGAGAATGCTGCTGAAGTATCAGAATTTCAGGATACACTTTCCATGGAAAAGAATTTGGAGAAGTCGAAGGCTGACTTGGAAGCCGCGTTGCAGCAAGTGGATGCCGGAACGTATGGAAAATGCCACACCTGTGGTAAGGCTATTGAATCCGAGCGTCTGAAACTAGCCCCAGCAGCGACGCTCTGCACCAGCTGCGTGCTGAAGGCGCGCGAGCAGAAGTAGCATATGGCACGACAGGGGATAGGGGTATCTGCCGGGGTTCTCCTGGGGTTCTTTGTGCTTGACCGGGTTTCGCGGTACGTGGCTTTCACGCATCCGCCAACAACCTTGGTGCCCGGAGTGCTTCGGAGCGTACCAACGCAAAACGCGGGAATTGCCTTTGGCATTCCCGTGCCTTCGCCATTGCTCTGGGTTGGTATTGCGTTCCTGGTTGGCTTGGTGAGCTGGTTTGGGTATCAGGCCTACCGGCGCCATGACCAGGTGAGTGCAGTTGCAGCTGCAACCGTGGTGCTTGCCGCGTTCAGCAATGTGCTGGACCGGCTGCAGTTTGGGTACGTTCGGGATTTCCTCGCTTTATCTTTTTGGCCAACGGTTGGCAACCTAGCAGACTGGTTGCTCACCGTAGCCGCGTGCGTTTTGCTCTTTCGGGTGCTTCGTCCTGCACGCCCTCCGGGGTAGTGCCATAATTGCAGGTTGGTGGTACGTGAGACTGCCACAAATCTGCCCAATGTATGCCAGCAATGATTTTGTCCGCAACAAGCGTGGGTGTCGAAGGGCACCTGGTTCGGGTTGAGGGTGACCGGAATCCCGGTTTACCAAAGTTCCTGGTGGTTGGTTTACCAGATACTGCCGTGCAAGAATCGCGAGAGCGGGTGCGCTCCGCAATCCGCGCGGCTGGATTTTTCTTTCCCCGTGGCCACATTACCGTCAATTTAGCGCCGGCGGATTTGCGCAAAGCTGGTCCGGGTTTTGACTTACCCATTGCCCTAGCCTTACTGGTCCAGACCAAGCAGCTGGACCCGGCGGTGTGCGCAGAGAAAGTATTTGCCGGGGAGCTGGGGTTGGATGGAACCCTGCGGCCAATCCGGGGTGCGCTGCTCATTGCCCGTGCAGCGCGTACAGAGCAAGCCAAGCTGTGCGTGGTGCCAAAGCACAATGGCCCCGAAGCTGCCCTGGTGGATGGTATCCAGGTTGTGGCCCCGCAGACGTTGCACCAGCTCATTCAGTATTTACGTGGTGAGATAACCATTGCCCCACCCACTCCCATTCCGCCTGCGCATCACCTGCCCACAGACCAGGATTTTGCTTTGGTTCGGGGGCAAGCCCAGGCCAAACGCGCTTTGGAAATTGCGGCAGCGGGCGGGCACAATGTGCTGCTCGTTGGCCCACCGGGTTCTGGGAAAACCATGCTCGCCCGCTGTTTACCCACAATTCTCCCCCCGCTAACGGAGCCTGAGGCTCTGGAGGTGACAGCAATCCACAGCGTGGGCGGCGTGCTCCCAGCTGATACGCCGTTGCAACTGCGCCGGCCCTTTCGCACGCCGCACCATACTACTTCCACAGTCGCTCTCGTTGGTGGCGGTTCCTTACCCAAGCCGGGTGAAGTCTCGCTGGCGCACCACGGGGTGCTGTACTTAGACGAACTGCCAGAGTTTCCTCGGCAAGCCTTGGAAGCTTTGCGTCAGCCCCTGGAAGACGGCGTCGTGACTGTTGCCCGAGCTGCCCAAAGCCTGCAGTTTCCTGCACGCTGCACGCTCGTCGCCAGCCAGAATCCATGTCCGTGCGGGTTCCGGGGTGATAGCCAGCGCCAGTGCGTGTGCAGCTCACGGCAGTTGCTGCAGTACGAACGAAAAGTCTCTGGCCCGTTGCTGGATCGGATTGATTTGCACATACACGTCCCCCGCCAGACTTTTTCCACCCTCCGGATTGACGGCGTGCGGAGTGAGGACTCTGCTTCTATTGCGCAACGGGTGGCGAAGGCCCGCAAGCTGCAGCAAACGCGGTTTGCGTCCGTGGGCTTGTGTACCAATGCGCAAATGCAGCAGGCGCAAGTGGCGGCATACTGCCAGGTGGACGCAGTCAGCCACACGCTGCTGCAGCAAGCCGTGGATAGTTTGCACCTTTCCGCGCGTGGGTATGTCCGGGTGCTCAAAGTCGCGCGGACAATTGCTGACCTTGCGGCAAGCGAGAGTATCCAGATGCAGCATGTTGCTGAAGCGCTGCAGTACCGGAGCCAGCCGGTGTTTGGGTGAAGAAGCTGTACAGCCATAAGCCGTAAGGCCGTAAGCTAAGATAGGAAAATCCCAGAGCGGCTTTTCCAAGCCGCGGTGGTTGATTTCTTACAGACCAGAGACTGTTTGCATCTGTCCTCCCCTTTCTAAGGGGAGGTTAGGAGGGGTAACCTTTACCGGTTCAAAGTCGGTGCCACATGAGCCAGACTTTATCAACATCAAACCAATTTTGTAATTTTCCCCATTCGTAATTCGTATTTTCGTATCCCTTTTTTCGTAGTTCGTAACTATATTCGTATTTGACGAAAAGGGTTTTTTGTGCTAAAATATATTCAGAAATCAAAACTATCCAGAATATTCTATGCGGGCAGAAGATCTCCTGACCTTGGAGCGTGAAGAACGACGGAAGCGCCTCCAGTGGTCAGTTGTCATCCGCTACTTAGTTATCACCATTGTCACCCTCCTTTCCTGGGTTGGGTCGCAATTTGGCGCGAGCTTTTTCTTACCCGGCATTCTCTTTGCGGTGGCAATGGCCTTGGGCGTCAACCTGGCATTTAGCTACCTCTACAGTTTGAAGAACATTCATCTGGGCTGGGCGTACGCAGGCGTGCTGGTAGACATGCTCATCATCACCACTATCGTGCACTTTACCGGCGGCATCACCAGCGTCTTCCTTCCGCTGTACTTGCTGCAGATTGTGGGCACCAATGTCCACTTTTCCAAACTTGCTGGACCGCTGAACTTTTTGGTTGGCACCATATCTTTCGTTGGTCTGTACCTCCTGGAGCGGCAAGGGTGGCTACTGCACTATACGCCATTTGATGTTGCGCCAGATTTGCATACCAATGTGGCGTACGTCGCCGCAACCGGCATTACCTTGGTCACGCTCATGGCCGTCTCAACCTACCGGTCTGGGTACGTGGTACGGAGTTTGCAGAAATTAGAAACTGAATTGGCAAAGGCAAACGAAGATTTGGTCAAAGCGAACCGCGCATATCAGCTTTCGAACCAGCGCTTGAAAGATTTGGATCGGATGAAAACGGAGTTCATTTCCGTGGCCAGCCACCAGCTCCGGACGCCGCTCTCCGGCATCAAGTGGGCTTTGAAAATGCTCATGGACCATGATGCAGGGCCAATAACCGAAAATCAAGCCGATCTGCTGAAGAAGAGTTACCAGAGCAATGAGCGGATGATTGCGCTTATTAATGATTTGCTGGATGTCTCGCGCATTGAAGAAGGCCGCTTCACCTATGTCTTCCGGGAACAGGAGCTGACGCCATTGGTCGTTGAATTGGTTGATGAAATGCGTCACTTGGCACAGCCCAAGCAAGTTTCGATTGTGTATGAAGATGCCGCCAAACATTTGCCATTAGTCAATTTGGATGCACAGAAGTTCCGGTTAGCATTGCAAAACCTCATTGATAATGCGGTGAAGTACACGCCGGCAACCGGAACCGTGATTATTCGGACGTACGAGGATCGGGGAAGTGTGGTTACTAGCATCCAAGACACGGGCGTGGGCATTCCAGCGGAGCAGCAGAACCATGTGTTCACTAAGTTCTTCCGGGGGGACAATGTCATGCGCATGCAAACCGAAGGCACTGGGCTTGGACTCTTCATTGCTCGGAGTGTCGTCCAGCAGCACAAAGGTCGGATCTGGTTTGAAAGCCATGAAGGACGAGGCACCACGTTCTACATCCTCTTGCCCGCCACGCGCCCTGCGGTTGCGGATCAGCAAGACCACTTCACTCACTTCGTGCAAAGTTACTAAGCTATGTCCCTCCCCATTTCCCCAACCATCGACGCGCTCAACTGTTTGCTTAGTCTCTACCTGGGCATTCGGCTTTGGCGGGCAGCAAAGCTGAACCCCGAAAGTCAATCACTACGGTGGTTTGCCTACACGTACGGCTTTCTCACCTTAGCGTTTGCAGCACTTACCCTGCCCAGATTTTTGGATAAGCAGAACGAAGATTTGCTCATCACCTCGTTCACCTTTGGCAATGCATGCTTCCTGGTTGCGGCGGCATTTTTTAGCCAAGTCATATTTTCCTTTACGCTCATGCGGTACCGAAAGCCAGTGTTCGTTGTGGCCATGGTGCTGGTTGGCATAACCATTCTCGCGTCCATTCTCCAGCCGGGCATGCCGTTCCATGATGTGCAGACTGGCATTACGCGCTGGAACGCGCCGCCAGTGGCAGGGGCAATTTCTGGAGCTTTTCTCATTGTCGTTTTACTTTCCAGCAGCGTACTCTTCTTCCGTCGAGCGGTGCAGGCAAATACGTATGTAGTGCGGGTGCGTTCGTTGACCATTGGCTTTGGGAGTATATTGCTTTTGGCCACTGCGGTCATTTTTTACGCTGCCACCACAGAAGTCTTGGCAGTGGTAGGGGATGGAGCGTCCATTGCCGCGCTCCTGACGGTCTTCTTTGGCGCTGTGTACCACCGGCCTACGGGTGTATCCAGCCACCCGCCAGCCATGTCATAATACATAGCACATATGTCCCATCGCATTGCCATCATTGAAGATGAAGACGTTCTCCGGGAACTCCTGGAAGAGAAGTTCAAACTGGAGGGGTATGACGTCATAACCGCTGCTGACGGCGAGGCGGGTTTGGCGCTGATTCGAAACGCAAAACCCGAGGTTGTCCTCCTGGATATTGTGATGCCCAAGCGGAATGGGTACGACGTCTTGAAGGCACTCAAAGCCGATCCAAGCCCAATGCCAAAGGTCATTATCATCTCGAATTCCGGACAGCCAGTGGAAATTGATAAAGCTATTGGTTTTGGTGCCCGGGACTTCATTGTGAAAGCGCAAATTGAACCAGCAGATGTGGTACTGAAGGTGCAGAAACTTCTCGCTGAGGAGAGTTCACCTGTTCTCGCTGATACAAAAAGTCATCCCGTCACCCCTCGTACGTCCCCAATTCCAGAGGGTATTCGATTGCTCCTGGTAGAAGATGATCAATTCCTCCGCGACCTCATGCACACAAAGCTTAGTCGTGAGAATTTTTCCGTCACCGTTGCAGTTGACGGGAACCAGGGGTTGCAGCACATACAAGCAGAGCGACCAGATATTGTCCTGCTCGATGTGATACTGCCGGGCATTGACGGTTTCCGCGTTTTAGAAATGGTACGGAAAGACCATGATCCGTTGATTGCGAAAACGCCAATTATTCTCCTTTCCAACCTGGGACAAGACTCTGACGTTGCAAAAGGAAAAGAACTTGGCGCTACGGATTACTTAATTAAGTCAAATCTCACAATTGATGAGATCATTGCGAAGGTTCGGACGGTGCTGGGGAAGTCGTAAAGCTAAGAAAATAAACAAATACCAGAGCGACCTTTCTAAGCCGTTGTGTTTGTCTCATCCTTCTTACCAGTAAGGGTTACCACCCCTAACCCCTCCTATTCACTGGATGGAGGTTTTGGGTTTGGTCGCTGGATGGAGATAGAGAGGAATGTGACCATATACTTCTGCCCATCCCACGCCCCCACCTTCCAACCATACTCGCCGCTACACCGAAACCTTCTAACCCTGCTTACAGGTAGCTCAGCGGGTTTCGCTTGGCGCCGTTCACGATCACCTCAAAGTGCAGGTGCGTGCCGGTAGACCGGCCGGTGCTCCCGACCATAGCAATACTCTGTCCGCGCCGCACAGACTGCCCGGGTTTCACAAAAATTTTACTCGCATGGCCGTACAGCGTTTCCCGGCCACCACCATGGTTAATAATAATGTGGAAGCCGTACCCGTAGCGGGCGTAAATGACGGATTCCACAACCCCGCTGTCCGCGGCGTAAATGGGGGAACTGTAATCACCATCAATGTCTAAGCCGGTGTGACGGAATTTGAAGTACTGGTTGATGCGGTGGCCAGCAGTTGGCCATTGCATACGTTTGCCAGAGACACGGGCAGCGGGTGGTACCTTGATAATCGCCAAGGTTCGCTGTGGGCTGGCTGTACTGGTTGTGGGTTGGGGCGTGGGAGCAACTTCAAGAGAGCCGCCTGGAACCAGAATTTCTTCACCTTCATTCAGTGCGTCTGCGCTAGCTAAACGGTTGAAGCTCAGAATTTTTTCTTCATCCGTTTTGTACTTTTTAGCAATACTGGCAACGGTATCACCCTTCTTCACGGTGTGTGCAACGCCGTCAACTGGGAGAATGGTCAATTTCTGGCCAGGTTTAATGAAGTCATTTTCACCCAATTGATTCGCGCTCAGGACTGTAGACGTACTCAAATTGAACTGCGCGGCAATGGAGCTCACGGTGTCCCCACCTTCCACAATGTAGTATCGAATAGCTTCATCGGCTTCGCCTTCACCGGTGCCGCCAATCCCCAAGGCAAGTTGCTGCTCACCAGATGAGGCAGACTCGGCTTTGGCTGCCGGACGCGCGCTTTGTTCGGTGGTTGGGGTGAGTGCGGCTACCGTTTCTTTCTCTTTCACATTCCCGCTTGCCACCGGCCCTTCCACCACCTCAGTCTCTTCGCTCAGCGTATCGTGGAAAAGGCTCCCAAACACGCTTTTTCGGCCAAAATTGACAGAATCTGAAGCTTTCGCCTGCACATTGTTAATTGCAATGAAGACTGCAACCAAAGCAATGGCAGCGGCAACCGTATTCCGATGGAGCACGAAGAAGAGCCAACGGCTTTTCGCCGGCGCAATGACTCGGTTGAACTTGGTGCGCCCAATGCGGTAGTACCGGTATGCTGGGAGCATGGCAAAGGCGTAGATTCCTTTTCCCAACCAGCGAATTGGCCAGGTGACCAGCAAGATCACCGCACCAATGCCACGCGCAATGCGAAGCAAGCCGCCAAGCGCACTCAGGAGCGTGCGAATACTCAATTGGATGAGACGAGTACTAATAGGGGGAATGAAAAAAATGTGATACCTCCACTTGTGTGCTCTCTCTATACAAAAATCTCTACGAGCGTAGAGATTCTTCAGAGACCCTAGACTAGCAAGCAGGGAGTCCTCTGTCAAGCGTAAAGACAGTATTTTGGCTTAGATTAGCCAAAAAGTAGCTTGCTGCTCCGATTTTCACATGCTACTATGTCCCTGTATGTCATTTTCTCCTTACGATCACCAAGTAATTGAAAAAAAGTGGCAAGCTGCCTGGCTCACGGCAAAAGTTTTTGCTGCACACGATGCATCGAAGGTAGAGAAGCACTACGTCTTGGACATGTTCCCCTACCCGTCAGCCCAAGGGCTGCACGTTGGCCACCCGGAAGGGTACACTGCCTCAGATATTCTCAGCCGGTACCTCCGCATGCAAGGGATGGACGTTCTTCACCCCATGGGGTTTGATTCATTTGGTTTACCCGCAGAGAATTACGCTATCAAGACCGGCACCCACCCAGCCAAGACTACAGCCGAGAACATTGCCAACATGCGGCGGCAGATCCAGTCCCTGGGCTTTTCCTATGATTGGGACCGGGAAGTCATTACCTCTGACCCCAGCTACTACAAGTGGACCCAGTGGATTTTCCTGAAATTGTTTGAAAAAGGCCTGGCCTACGAGGCTGAGGCGCCGATTAACTGGTGTCCGAAAGACAAGACCGGCTTAGCCAATGAAGAGGTGGTTGGGGGCAAGTGTGACCGCTGCGGCACGCCGGTGGAGAAGAAGCGCATCCGGCAGTGGCTTGTGAAGATCACGGACGAGCGGTACATCGAACGGTTACTCAATGACTTGGACCATCTTGACTGGCCAGAATCAATCAAGCAACTGCAACGGAATTGGATTGGGAAGAGTGAAGGAGCTGAGGTGCGGTTTGCTGTAGAGATGCAGAATGTAGAAAGTAGAACTGAGAAAGGAGAAGGAAAAACGAAGAATGTAGAATTGCAGATTCCCAAAGTTATCACGGTGTTTACTACACGCCCGGACACATTGTTTGGTGCAACATACGTTGTACTTGCGCCCGAGCATGTATTGGTGAAAGAAATTACGACTGACAAGCATCGTATTGAGATTGAGCAATATGTTGCAAAGGCGCAGCAGAAAACGGATTTAGACCGTACCGATTTGTCGAAAGAAAAAACTGGCGTATTCACCGGTGCCTACGCAATCAACCCCGTGAACCAGGAAAAAATTCCAGTCTGGGTAGCAGACTACGTGCTGGCTACGTACGGCACGGGGGCAATTATGGCCGTGCCTGCGCATGATGAACGGGATTTTGGGTTTGCGGAAAAATATCAATTACCGAAAATACAAGTAATTGAACCCACAACAGCCCAAGATTGCTGGTATTTTAAGTATCACAATCCCAAGTATTTACCTAATGAACAAAGTGCACTATTAGAACAGAGAATAAGAGGGGAAATATATTTTGATAACGAAAGCAAAGATGCTGTGCCAAAATATTTTTCTTTTACGGGCGAGGGTACTATGCTTCGGGAAGCTACTCCTCAAACACCCGTTCCGACAAATCCGTTGGAAGCCGTAGTCAGCCCAGGTGCAAATGGTCACTTTGGTAATGATTTGCAGCGCGTTGGATATGACGGGCCGTACGAAGGTTTGACTTCGCAGGAGTTTCGAAAAGTTATCACTGGCTGGTTAGTGAAGACCGGGATTGGGAAAGCCAAAGTCCAGTACAAACTCCGCGACTGGGTCTTCAGCCGTCAGCGCTACTGGGGCGAGCCCATTCCTATGGTGCACTGTGCGAAGTGCGGGATTGTTCCGGTCCCAGAAAAGCAGCTCCCAGTGTTGCTACCGGATGTGAAAAAGTACGAACCCACGGGTACGGGTGAATCACCCTTAGCTGGAATAACGGACTGGGTGAATACAAAATGTCCGAACTGCGGCGGAGCGGCCAAGCGGGAAACCAACACCATGCCACAGTGGGCAGGGTCGAACTGGTACTTCCTCCGGTACTGCGATCCAAAGAATGACAAAGTCTTTGCCGATCCAGAAAAGTTGAAAGCCTGGCTACCGGTAGATGTGTACGTGGGCGGGGCTGAGCACGCCGTGCTGCACTTGCTCTACGCGCGATTCATTTATAAAGTTTTGTTCGACATTAGCGCAATCCCTAAAGAGTGTGGAGACGAACCGTTTGTGAAGTTAAAAAATCAAGGCCTGATTTTGGGTGAGGATGGGGTGAAAATGAGCAAATCCCGTGGGAATGTGATTAACCCAGATGATGTGATTAAAGAGTACGGCGCGGACGCTGTGCGCATGTACGAAATGTTCATGGGTCCATTTGAAGATGCCAAGCCCTGGAGCACGCAGGGGATTCGGGGCATCACGCGGTTTTTGGAAAAGGTGTGGGCGCTTCATCAACATGTCAGTCAGACAGCATCGCACTCATTACTGCCAACAACGCATGGGTTCCTGGATAGTTTTTCTCGTGGCATTGAGCGGTTTGCCTTCAACACCTGCGTGAGTGATGCGATGAAGTGGGTGAATGCCATGACCGCACTTCAAGAAGTCCCCCGCCAAGACTTCGTCGCGTTCCTAAAAGTGTTGTCCACTTTCGCTCCGCATATCGCTGAAGAACTTTGGCACGAACTTGGTCATGAGACGTTCATTTGCCAGGAGACATGGCCAAAGTTTGATCCAGCGTTAGCCGTGCAGGATACCTTTACTCTCCCCGTGCAGATCAACAGCAAGGTACGGGTGAAGTTGGATGTGGCGACGCAAGCAACGGAAGTGGAAGTTCGCACACTGGTTCTGGCTAATGAGACTGTGCAGAAATGGCTGGCTGGTAAAGAACCCAAGCAGTTCCGCTACGTGGCAGGGAAGATTGTGAGTATTGTAGTGTGAGGGGGAACAGTAAGCCATAGGCCGTAAGCTAAGAAAACGTAAAAACACCTAGAGCGGTTTTTCTCTTGTCCGCCTATGGCGGGAAGCCGCGATGCTAGTTTCATTCTCCTTCTTGGTAAGGGTTACCTCCCCTAGGGCGCTGCGCCTATTTCGAGTGCGAAGCAGTCGGGCAGGGTTTGTAAACTGAAGTTCAAAATATGCTCTGGTTCGTCTTTGCACTGGTTCCAACCTTAAGTGATGCGCTGGCAAATATTTTGGACGGCCGTTTATCCAACGGGTACTTCCGTAAACCATTTGTTCAGCTTTTCTACGCGGAGGTAGTAGGAATTATTTTTTTACCGTTGCTTTTTTTGTACCGTTTGCCGCAGAGTATAGATCTCCCAACGGCAGCGTGGTTTTTCTGCATCACGCTTTTGGATATTCTGTGTTTGCTTTTTTACCTTCGGGCTTTGCAGCATACAGACACTTCCATTGTCGCATCGCTCTTTTCCATTGGAAAAATTTTTGTACCGATTCTCGCCTTTTTCTTCATTGGCGAACGATTAAGCCCGTTCCAGTATCTGGCCTTTATAATTATCATCACCTGCGCTTCCTTGCTGACCACAAATCATGCTGGCGGGAAGTTCGTGGTGAATAGGGCACTCTTCCTTATGATTGTGTCATCACTTGCACACTCGGTAAGTGCAATCATCTACAAGCATGTACTGGAACATCTGGATTGGGTAACGGCACTGACGTACTTCATGCTCTTTTCATTTGGCATCATGATGATCTTGGGTGCGTTGCAGTGGCGGGCAGTTCGGGAACACTGGCAGTCGTTCCTTGGCACTCGCAAGATCTTCTTTGCAAATAGCGCGCTCGCATTCGGCAGTGGGATCGGGAGTGTGCTCGCATACTCCCTGGCGCCGGTGACGCTCGTAAAAGCCGTCTTTTCCATTCAACCAATTTTCGTGCTCGGCTACACCCTGCTGCTTCGAAAACGTTTCCCCGGTGCATTCCGGGAGCAGTTTGATAGGAAGAATATCACGAAGAAGTTGTTACTCTTTGCCGTCATAATGCTCATGCTCATCTTGATTGCTGAGTAAGGGGAGGCCTATTCAGTTTTTTGGGTCGTTCATGAGTCTTTGGAGGGTAGCGTAGTCTTGACATTATCCTCTTCCTGGTATACGGTGCTAGGTCAGTTTTGAAAACAAAAAAACCATTTTCCAAGGAGGGAAAGGTGGATCCAATCCAAGTGCTCATTGGTGCGGGTATCAGCAGTTTTTTTACCGTAGCAGTACTGAGAAAGCTGCGGGGAAAAAACAACCCTGATTCTGGGCTTGGGTATCCCATCAACCTGGTGGTCGAGAGAAGCTGCGAGGTATGGGCATACCCTTCTGCAGCAGCTCGTGAGCGTGCACTTCCAAGAAATGTCACTCTCCCGCGGGGTACATACCCGTTGACTGAATTGGAAGATCCTAGTGGACTACCCGGCAATTGGTTAGTGACAAAGTACCAAGGCCAATTGTATGGCCGACAGGGAGATTCATGGCGGGACGCGGCAGTCGAGTCGGATACAGGGTACCACTTTACCCTACCAAGATAATGTCGACCGTTCCATAGGATGGAGCGGTCTTTTTTTACGTGCCAGAAGCACGGGAAATCTGCTACAGTATGAGCATGACGCCGATAACGACGCTCACCTATAATTACGACTTTGCCAAACGCCTGTACCGAGGGAATCCAGCAGCGTTTGACGAAGCCTGGCAGGGATTGATTGGCATGGGCGAGGCGTTTGAGCTGGTGTTTGACCAAGCAATTGCCCCAGTCTTGCAAGTTATTCCAGAAGTGACGGGGTTCTCCTGGCAAGACGTTCATGCGGTGCTGCCGGTGTACCTGGTGACTGACGGGGAAAACCTTTTTGCTCCCCTGTGCTTGGTGGCGACCAGCGATGTGGAGCTCATGCTGCACGATCTCATCTGGCTCCTGGTTCGGGTGAATCTGGCCACAGGATTTCCCAACCCAGAGGAGCGAGACCGGACCCTGCAGGCCATCACGGCGGCGGTTGCGGAACGGGCAGGTCTGGCCCTGCCTGATGCCCTGGCCACAGCTGAACTTCGTCTGCGGGAGAAGCATGGGATTGAGTACACGCCCTCCGCATGGGATCTCACTGCTCGCACTGCCCGTTCCTACCTCGGTATAGATAATTAACGTATGCTCATCCTCACTACCCGACGAACTCGGCCAGACCCCGCAGTGATCAAGCAGGCGTTGGCTGTGCTCATGGCTGGCGGGGTGGTGGCGTATCCAACCGATACGGCGTACGGTTTGGCCGTGGATGCCACCAATGAGGAAGCAATTGGGAAGTTGTTCATCATGAAGCATCGGCCGCAGAAGCCGCTGCCCGTCTTGGTGAGTGGCGCGCGGATGGCTGCGCAGTACGCGACCATTGATGCTGTTGCGAAGCCATTTTTGAAGCAGTACTGGCCCGGCGCGGTTACCTTCATTTTGCCGTCCAAGAAAGTGCTGCCCATTGCGCTCACGCTGCACTTCACCGGCGTTGGACTGCGGCATGCAGATCAGCCTGTTGCTCAAGCGTTGGTGCGTGGTCTGAACAAGCCCATCACCAGCACCAGCGCCAACATTTCTGGAAAAGGGGTGTTCTACAGTGGCCAGGAAGTTGCTCGGCACTTTGAGCAGCAACCCATGCAGCCCGACCTCATCATTGATGTAGGTGATATCCCTGAAGAACCACCATCCACGATTGTTGACCTCACTAGTCAGCCACCGAAGGTCTTTCGGCAAGGGTCGGTGCAGGTGACCATTGGTGGGAAAGCAAAAAGCCGCAAACGTTAATCCACATGTTCCATAAATTTCGGGCAATCCCGCACTACTTTTCCAAGCACCCCAGCCATGAGCTGAAGGAACTGTACTGGTCCGTGGGTATCATGGATTTCGCAAACTCTGCCGTTGCCCTGTTTGAACCCATTTACCTGTGGACCCAGGGGTACTCCATTGCGCAAATTCTCCTCTTCTACGCAGCGGTCTACTTTGGCTATACCGTGCTCATTCCTTTGGGCGGACGCATTGCAGCTAAGCACGGCTTTGAGCATGCAATTTTTGGCAGCCAGTTTGCCTTCATTGCGTACTACGTTGCGCTGTTTGCGTTGCCGCATTTTAGCTGGCTCATCTACGTTGCACCGCTCATTTTCGCCATCCAAAAGTCACTGTACTGGCCGGCTTACCACGCTGATTTTGCCCTGTTCTCAGCCCGGGATCAGCGGGGGAGAGAAGTGTCTGGGTACCTCACCCTCAATGCGATTGTCACCATTTTGGGGCCAATTGCCGGTGGCATTATTGTGAAATTCTTTGGCTTTACCACGCTCTTCGTCATTGTTGCCGCGCTGTTCCTCATTTCCTCCATTCCGCTACTCAAGCTCAAAGAGGTCTACGATCCCAAACCTTTTTCGTACAAGAAGTATTGGAAGTTGCTCTGGAAGCCAACGCATCGGCGCAGTGCACTGGCGTACTTTGGTTTTGGCGAAGAACTGGTTGCGCTTGTGCTCTGGCCAATTTTCATTTTCACGGTTATGAAAGGTTTTGCCGACACCGGGGTGGCAATTGCCGTTTCTACATTCGTCACCACGGCAATTGTGCTGGTCATTGGGAAGTACTCAGATCGCATTTCCAAACTTCGCGTGCTCCGCTTGGGGACCTGGCTCCTGGCGGGTGTGTGGTTGTTGCGTGCAATTGTGCGGTTTACCCCGCTGAGCATTGTGCTCTTTGATATCGCCGGCAGAACGTCCAAGAATTTGGTGGGTGTACCCCTCTTGGCCATGACCTACGAGCACGGGGTTCGGGAAGATCCTTTGGCCATCGCCGTGTACTTTGAGCAATCGCTTGCCATTGGTAAATTTCTCACGGCCATTGCTTTGCTTGGACTTTTCCACTTCTTCAATACCTGGTCGGTCATTTTCATTGTCAGCGGTCTGGTGACCCTGCTGTACCAGTTCCTTCGGGCGCCTGAACCATTGCCATCAGCGCCAAAGCAGACCCGCGCATGAATCGAAAAGAGAAAAGGCGGCTACGACGCACCCCCTCCATACCTGGTCTCAAGCCCAAAAAGCACCTGAGCCAGAATTTTTTGATGGATGACGAGGTGCTGGAAAGCATTGTTGATGCTGCAGATCTTCAGCCCAATGACCAGATTTTGGAGATTGGCGCGGGGACAGGCATTCTGACGCAAGCTCTGGTTCCGTTGGTACAACGGGTTGTGGCTGTAGAAATTGATGAAAGTTTACTCCCGGGTCTGCACAAACTCGCTGCTGCGCATCCAAACCTCACCATCCTCCCAGGTGACATCATGCAGCTTGGGTTCGCTGTCTTGGAAAAAGCATTTTCCCGTGTACCGTACAAAGTCGTGGCCAATGTGCCGTACCACATTACTTCCGCAATAATAAAAAAGTTTTTGGATTCGCCAGCGCCACCCACATCACTCACACTCCTTGTCCAAGCAGAAGTTGCGGAGCGTATCTGCGCTTTGCCGGGGCACATGTCTTTGCTGAGTCTCAGCGTGCAGCTCTTTGGCGAACCAGCAATTGTTGCCAAAGTGCCCGCCACGGCGTTTTGGCCTGCGCCGGACGTGGATTCCGCAGTTCTCCACATTGACACCTATGCAAAACCCTTGTTCGCCGCGGAGGTCCGTCAGAAAATCTTCACTTTAGCCAAGGCAGGGTTTGCAAATCGCCGAAAAACCTTAGCGAATAGCCTGTCTAGCAGCCTTCGTACTCGTCGAGAAATCGTTGAAAAAGCCTTAAAAATCTTAGAAATTGAGCCACTGCAGCGAGCACAAGAATTAACGTTAGATCAGTGGGCTTGGCTAACCACCAAACTTGACGTATAGGGGTAAATATATTTTGACATAAAGCACTTTTTGTGGTACACTCTGCCTATCCTCGGTACAGAAAAGCCCCAAAAACCTTAAACCCCAGGCCCAACCATGGCCATTGATCAGCGCGATGCCCCAGGAGGTTCACCGGACGATCAGCCTGAGCGCAGGATAGACGTAAACCCTCGGCAGGAGCGGCGCATTTTGCTCATGCTGGGTGTTGTGGCAGGAACCGCCCTCATTTTGGGCATTATCCAGTTTAAGAACAACCTTTCCGCGCCGTTCAATCCCATCGCTCTGTCGCAGTTGCAAAATGTGAATCAGGCGCCACAAGATGAGCGACTCATTGCCCTGCAGGCAAAGGATACCGACCAAGACGGGTTAACGGATTACGATGAGCTCTACAAGTACAGTACTAGTCCCTACATTCCTGATTCAGATAGTGATGGACGGAATGATGGCGAGGAAATTGAAGCAAAAACTGACCCCAATTGTCCCACGGGGAAGACCTGCAGTCTGCTGTCCAATAGCAATGCTGCAACGAGTAACGCAAATGCAGGAAGTGCAACGAATACCCAAGTTGCGGCCAGTAGCCAGGTAACTGCTGCCCAACTGCGAGAAGCGCTCATTGCTGCCGGGGCTTCCAAAACGGAATTGGATGCAATTGACGACGCGACGTTGATGGAAAATTACGCCGCTCTGGTGGCTGAAGAGTCAGCGAACAGTAATGTGGCCACCAGTAATACGAACCAAACCACGAATAGCACAAGCAATACCAATGTCTCTCCGCAAACTGTGTCGCAGTTGCAAAATCTGAGCATTGCGGAGATCCGATCCTTCCTTTCCTTGGGCGGTGTGCCGGCCGAAAGTTTGGACAAAATGGATGACGACACGCTGCGCGCCATATACCAGCAAGCACTCCAAGAAACCCTTTCCACAAATACGAATGCCTCCTAAGCGAATCCATCTTTGGAAAAAAGGGAACATGCGGGTATCTCGAACCCACCGCGCTTTTGTTTTGGGGGTATTGACGGTTGTTAGCGTAGCAATTGTTGGTGGCGTGCTTTTACGTACCTCCCAAACCGCTCGAGCGCAGCTCGGTATCCCTCAGGTGGTGATAGACCCAACAGTGCTGCAACAACTTCAGCAGAAAACCATTCTGGATAAAATCAAAGATATTGCCGATAAGGTGGCAAAGCAGGCCGAAAAAGCTTTGAAAACCGCTACAGATGTGGCTTTTAAGAACGCGTTGAAGGTGTACTTGGGGAAGATTGCGGAAGACACGGCAACCTGGGTCGCTTCCGCAGGAACTGGCCAAAAACCCCTTTTCCTTACTGACCCGCAGTACTTCGCCAACCTCAATGATGCAGCCGCAGGGGACTTCTTAGATACCATTGCGAAGGATACTTTTGGGGTAAGCTTGTGTGACCCTGGTTTAGCCAAGACGCAAATTGACATTGCCATCCGGGTGAATCTGAATCCAAATTTTTGCCAAGAGGCGTGCCAGAAGAATTTTAATTCTGGAATGAATGACGAGAAGATTATCGTTCCAGCTGCGCACATAACAAGAATGAATAATGTTTCACTCACTGCTGCACGGTCGATCATCCAGGCATTAGAATTAAAGAATCCCGCTTCGGAGGACACAACTGTAGACACGTCAGACCTAGAAGATCTTGGAATCCAAGCACAAGCAGCGTGCACGCCGCTGGCCACTGTCCTTGATTGCATTGCCGCGTATCAATCGGCTCTTAGCCAAGGTGAAGAGAAAGTAAAATCTGACCTGCTCATTTGTAAAAATTTGTGTTCAGCACGACGGCGTACCGCACAGTGCTCCTACACGCAGCTCAAAGACAACTTGCACAACTTGCAGTCAAAAGAAGTGTTTGCGGAACTGCCCAATATTTTTGACCCCAAGAATAATGAGCTGGGTCAGTACCTTATCCTTACCCAGGAAACCGGGGAAGCTGCGCGGAAAGCTGTGGAGCAAGAGAAACTAGTTCGGTCAGATGCGTATGATCTAGGTCCCGTCACTACCGCATTTGGCGTAGGGATAAAAACCCCGGCTAGTATAACCCGGCAGGCCGCACAGGAAGGGTTGTCGGTCCAAAATGCTGGCAGTCCATTTGGGGTCTACACCGGTTCGCCAGTAGCAGATGCAATTGGCATTTTCACAAACACCCTTTCAAAGAAACTGCTGGAACGCATTTTTAACCAAGGTTTAGTAAATCCAACGTCGCTCAGCACGGTTTTTAACCAATTCGGCGGCTCTACTGGTGGCGTAGCGGCTGCCAAAGAACGCTTTGCGAGCCTGGCGACATTGAACGTGGGCAGCGGTGGACCCGTGGATATACTGGGTCGTTTAGCTTCCTGTGCAATTGATGCGGCAGTGATAACCCCAACGACACTGGGGCAAGTGACGGCGGAGAGCTGTGTTATTGATGAGTCGTTTCGCCGGGCGATTGAGGAGCGACTGACGGTGAAGCAAGCTCTAGATCAAGGTTTACTCTCTGACCAAAAGCCTTTTGGCTTTTTGGCCAACGGCCAGGAACCAACCTACCTGAATGGCTACCCCTACCGGAGCATGGTCATTTTGCGGAAGAACCGGATTATTCCCGTGGGTTGGGAATTGGCTGCCCAGTTTGTCCGGGACGTGAGCAAGCAGAACACGACGTTGCGAACGATGATGGAAAAGTATAACGATCCCGCCAGTCCGTTTTACAAGCTGGTGGATCCCAACTGGGTACTGAAAGCCCCAGAAACCATGTGCGTGCGCACCGGCTTTGTAGAAGAAACAGTTTCCAACGAGTACGTGGATGATGATGGAGATGAAGGTGGGAAGCGAATCACCAACTTTTCGGTGCGGTACTGTTCCAGTAATTCTGAAGCAAATTTTGGTAAAGAATGTACCTGCGCAGAAACCACCCCAGACAATACCAGTTGCTACTCAGAAACGTGTGACCTGAAAGCGACCACGGAACAGACAAGTACGTGTGCGTTCATCACCCCCCGTGTCCAGCAGATTCAGCGACGAGAAGCGTGCATTGATGAGCAAACGTGCATTCAAGAGAATGATGATGGGAGCTGTAAGACGTACGGTACCTGCGTGGAAGAGAAGAATACCTGGAAGTTTAACGGGAAGAGCTGTGACCCGCAGAATGCCACCTGTCAAACCTACATTGACGCAGCCGGGGTATCCGCCACGTACCTGGGGAATACATTGCAAACCAGCATCTGTGGCGCAAACAATGCTGGCTGTACGCAGTACTGCACGTCCTTTGACTATGCCACGCAGCAGTGGACGTGCACCAGTGCAACAGATCCCGCGAATACGATTCGCCTGGACCGTGATGCGGTGCCGTGCGATGTTACCTCTGAAGGGTGCACGGCCTTCATTCGGCAAACGACAGGTACCAATCTCTTGGTGAACTCTGGCTTTGAGCTTTCCACACCGCGGACAACCCCGGCTGGATCCGCTGACTTCCAGGGGTGGGGTGTGGGAAATGGGACACAAGCATGTGGCGCGACAGCGGCCGTGACCACGGGGGCAAACGGCAGCCCGCAAGCTGCGAAAGTTACTTGGCAAGATGATAATGCAACCTGCTCGGGCGAACACTACATGTACAACGGTGTAGATGTTGGAACAGCAATGGCGAATAAAGCCTACACAACCTCATTTACGGCTCGGGGGGTGGGAGCAAGTTGCGCAAACGTGACAGTTGAATACCAAACCGGTGGGCCACGGTACGGCGTGAATTGGGAGTACGCACCAGCATCGGCTGCCGGCATCACTGCAGATTGGCAGCGTTTTACCTACACGTATACTTGGCCAGACTCCGCTGTTACCCAGCGTTCGCAGAACATTGTTGTTGCTTTCCGGTTACCAGATAACGGCTGCGAGCTCTACCTGGATGATGTGCAGCTAGAACCCGGCGAATCCGCCACAGCGTACAAAGAGTATGCCCAGGCAAATGTCATTCACCTGAAGCGCCCACCGTCGGAACCAGGGAATAACCTTGGGTGCACGGGTAACCCAGCCACCGACCCAGCTGCTTGTGAGAAGTTTGCCCGAAAGTGTGAAGCAGAGAACGTGGGTTGCGAGCTGTACACCCCAGCGGATGGGAGTTCGGCAGTACCCGGTATTGCCGGCCAGTCCTGCCCAGCAGATATGGTGGGCTGTCAATCCTTCCGCGAACAGCCAGTCACGGGCATTTTCCCAGACCACGATGCGCGCACTGGAAAGTACTGCAAGCCCGCCAATGGCGCCCCAAATTTTGCATTCATTTCCTGCACTGATGATACTGACTGTGGGGGTGTTGGTGGCGCCTGCCAACCACTCGTCTCCTTCGTTGCTCAATCTGGGACGCAGTGCACGGCAGCGGATGTAGGCTGCGAAGCGTACACCAACCTGGATGAAGTGGCGGCTGGGGGTGAAGGGAAAGCTGCATTTATTACGCCAAAACTGTGCGTCCCACCTGGTTCCAACGCAGCCGTCGCAGACTTCTTCAGCTGGGAAGGGTCAAATGAAAATGGGTACCAACTCAAAAAGTTCCGCTTTGTGCAGAGCAATCTTAATCCCAGTGCGCCGTGTACAAATTTGCAAGTGAATACCACTGCGGGTACACCGTTCGTGTGTATTGATACGGCAACCACAGTCACTGATTGCCAAGGGGAATATGGAACAAACCTTGATTGTACTGAGTTTTACGATAACGCTGGGAACATCACCTACCGATTACGCTCCCTGGTTGTGGAAGAGTCCGTGAGTTGCAAACCGTTCCGGAACGCCACCGATGAATTGGTCTACTACTTTGACGAAGGCAAATCCAAGTCCTGCAGTCAAGCCGCGGCTGGCTGCCGGGAGTACGTGGGCAACACAGGCAGCAACATCCGCACAGTGCTGAACAGCACGTTTGAAGGTGGGAGCTTTGCGCCGTGGTCTGGTGGAATCATCAGTACAGAAAGTATTCAATTTGGTGGACATTCTCTGCTGTTTAGTGGAGCAAACCGAGCGAATTTGATGGCAACTTCCGCAGGTGGTGGTGCACCAACCTCCCTCCTCCAAGAAGGGAAGACATATACATTGACGTACTGGGCAAAGAAGCAAAACAGCAACGATACCGTTGAGGTCACTGGGTATCTCATGTACGGATCCGCAAATGTTGGAGCACGGTTTGGTGGGCAATTCCTCTCCAATGATTGGCGAAAGTACTCGGTTGGCCCCGTTACCTTCACGCGGAGTGGTAGCGCAGTAACTGTTGATGACCTTTTGCTTGAAAATAATGCCGGAGGGGCAGCGTTTTTCATTGACAACATTATCCTCACCGAAGTTACTGATAGCATCTACCGGATAAAGGGTTCGCAGAAAGCTTGTGGCGGTTTTGAAGGTTGCCAGGCATACACCAACCGGGGCGGACAAACCTCGACGTTCCAAGACTTTACCAAACTCTGCAAGACGGAGAAGGTTGGGTGTGAAGCACTCATCAATACCCAGAACAGCCTGCGGACGCCATTTGCGCAGACGAACACGGTATCTAGCGTGCGCGGGG
Source organism: Patescibacteria group bacterium (assembly GCA_041665345.1). NCBI lineage: Bacteria > Patescibacteria group bacterium. The sequence continues at coordinate 25,657 of JBAYJA010000004.1, read as the reverse complement.
ATGTGGATGGGAATGGCAAGGTTGATCAGAATGATGTGCAGTACATGCTTAATTATATTTTCAGTGGAGGGCCGCCCCCAAATCCATTGGTTGCCGGGGACGCAGATGGGACTGGCGTTATTACGCTGAATGATGTCAGTGCCATCAACAGCTTGGTTACGGCCGGGACGGCAATTTCTCCAGACCCGCTCCCTGGTGATGAAATAATTACCCCCGCGGATGTTGTGGAGTACTGGGTGAATGATCCGCAGAAAGCCTGCCGGCCGGAAGACAAAGCTTGCCGCGCTTTGGGTCGGGAGTCTGTAGCCTTGCAAATTGGGGCAACAGCCAGCGATGTGACACTCACATTGCAAGGCGCGCAAACGCAGTACCTGAAGAATGACCCAGACGCCTACGAGCAAATTCTCTGCAGCCAGCAAGCTTTGCGTTGTGAAGAGTTTAAAACTCCAGAAGGGAGCACTGCCTACTTTAAGAATCCTGTAAATAATGTCTGTGATTACGATGCTGCTAGCCAAAGGTGGAAATTGCGTGGATCAGGGAAAGTCTGCCCCACGCAGCGAATAGATAACGTCCCCCCAGGGGTACCGTACGGTGGTTTTGCGGGTACCTGCCCAGGTGACCAAAGTGGTTGCACAGGGTACTTGGATCCGGTTGGCCAGGGTGACAACCTAGTGGTGAATGGCACGTTTGAATCTACGGAGTCGGTAGCATCACTTGCTGCCCCAGCTACACAGCCAACACCACCATTGAATGCAACTCCAGACACAAAACCACAAGGCTGGGTTGCTGGTCAATGGTCATTGCAGGAGTATAAAGATTTTCCAGATTCGGCAGGTGCTAGCGGGAAAGCAGTTCGTGCTCTGGGGTCTGACACGTATGGGTGGATGGGGCAGCCCGTAAACCTGATGACAAACCAAATGTACGTCATGAGTGCAGACATTATGCAGCATACGGGGAACACAACCCCGGCAACCGTAGAACTCTGGGCATGTACGTACAATTCCACCAGTGGAACTGTAGAAATTCCAATTTACACTCCGGACAATAGCGTGTCATTGATTACCATGCCACAGAGTACGCACTACGGCGTAACCTTAAATGCCCCAGCAAGTAAACTTTCTGATACGGAGTTTCATCGGTTCAGTGGTCGGTTCATTGCTGTGCTGCCTTCGAACCCCGATGCATCCGTCCCAATTCGGTGCAGTACGTTCTCCATTTACGGTCGCGCTGATGGACAGTGGTTTGATAATATCAGCATTACTCCAACAACAATCACCACAGTTTTGCGACAGAGTGTAGATACAACCTCCTGCAACGGTGAAGTGAATGCAGCGGAAGGATGTAAGTTGTTCAATGATCGCTCAAGTGCAAATTTGACGTATGACGTTGATGGAAGCCCAATTGGCAGTGAGCCCACCGACCCAGATGCCAAAGGTGCCCCGAAGAGTTGCGCGAGTATCGATGGCGACTGCGACAGCAACGTGCTGCTGAAGGTGAAGCAAGACCGGGTCTGCAAGGCGTGGCTCTCGCCCACCACAACCGTGGAGAGCACCAAGCCCAGCGGTGAAAAGCAAAACTTGACGCTGCAACTTTCCACGTGCAGTAAAATTGGCCCCAATGGTGAATGCCAGCAGTTCGTGAGCGAGAAACGCTGTGTCAACAACCCTCGGCAAACCTGCACGGTGGATACGGACTGTCCAGCCACGGGTGGCGTTCGGAAGTGCGAGCCGTTCACGCAAACCGCAAATGAGCTACGGTGCTCAAACTACCTGAAGAATTCCTGTTCGGTGAATAATGATTGTCGGACATGTAGCAACGACCCGTATCGATTATGTGGATCAAATGGTGATTGCAATTTTACCGGTTCAGGCGGGACGAGTGGTACATGTGGCTTTCAGAATGGTGCCCAATGCTTGGGGAGCGCCTACAAAGTGGAAGATTTTCATAATAATACTGGCGCGGTGCAAGTGGGTGCCATTTGGAGAACGTGTTCCAACAACGCTACCAAGTCCTGCTTGACGAGTACTGACTGCGGGGTAGGTCCGCGAACCTGTACGCGAGGTTTAGTTGGTGTGCCCTGTCTCGCTGATACGCAATGTAATCTTACCGGTCCGACGGGTCCAATTCCTGGTTCTGGTGTCTGTGGGCCGGCAACAACGTTGGGGAGTTGCGTGGTGAAGAATAGTTTGATTGGGACATACCCATACGGTTCCGCACCACAAACCGGTGCAGAAGCAGCCCCAGTGACGAATGAGATTTTGAACGGTAACTTCCAAAGCACGACAACGGTTGCAGGCAGCGGGTGGGCGTTGGAAGGAACCGCGGTTGCTGAAGGTAGTACTGCGCGGATTGTCACCAGTGAGGTGAAGCAGGCTGGGAACGCTGTGGCACCAGTAGAAGTTGACCCGTACCTGGAAGTAAACCCGGCCAAGATTCCGGAAAATCCAACTTCGGCACAGCAGTACTGCTCCAATAGTGGTGCCACGTTGGTTGCCTGTGCAAGTAATGCAGTCTGTACAGGTCTGGGTACCCCGGGTTACTGCGGTTTACCGCTCCACTGTGCCAAGAATCCTGGTACGGCTTGTACGAATAACCTGCAGTGCGGCAGTGATGACGTGTGCGTGGGTACCAACTACATTGGCGTACGGACGCAGCCCAGTGTTTTGCGAGATCGCTTGAGCGGAAGCCGAGGGTACATGGTTTCTTTCCGTGCTCGGTACTTGGAAGAACCGCCGGCCGGTGCCAGAAGGGATGTTGAAGTAGGGATTTCCAATGGCAGTAGCACGGGCGGGTATAGCACCTGGTACGACAATGTGGATTTGACAACGGAGTGGAAAGAGTACACCGTTGGACCGTTTGAGCTTTGTCGGTCAAAAGTGGAAAATCCGGGCGACCCTGCCGTGCCATGTTTGGGGAATCATGTGACTTGGGATTTAGGCAGTACTGGGCACCAAGTCTTTGATCCAGAAAAGGGTTTCCTGTATTTTGTTTTGGCTGGATCCAGTAAAGGAGATAACAACACCAACCCTCCAGTGAACCGTAATCGAACACCATTTGCTCTTGATAGCATTTCTTTGCTCCCCGTACTGCAAGTGAGCGATTCCGGTGGAAAAGAATTTGTGCCGCGTACCTGCCGGGCGTACCCCGACGCTACGGCCATGAGCTGTTCGTACACGGATGACACTGGCACCACGCATGCAGGCTGGCAAGGGTACTGCGTGGAAACCGACCCCAAGAATCCCAACACCTGCTTGCAGTGGCTACCCATTGATCTGCCAGCGGGGGAGAAGAATATTTTCACCTCCGTGGAACAAGCGGGCTACAAGCAGCGGAACCCACTATACCTGTGTACGGAGTCCACACCAGCAAGTGTGATCCCACTGGATTGCAATGCACTAATTGCCGATGGTAGTTCGATGCTCATGGATAATGGCGCTAGATGTACAGACGCATTATTGGGTGGTGCAGGACGAGATGTTATTCAGAAAACATACTCATTTGCACCAACTCCTGTTGCAGGAATGAAACTAGAGAATGTCGAGCGCGTAATTCTCACAGTTGGTCGCGCGGAAAATGATGACTGGCCAAAAGGAAGTCAATTTTATCTTGATGCCTCAGGAGGATCACATGTTGCGGATTCGGTCAGCACCCCCACTGAACCAGAGAAGAATCAACCTTGGACCATGTTTTGGTGTGGAGGGAATGATGAGCAAAAGAACCACGAGTGTGGCAAACTTAGTTACACTGTAAATTTTAATGGTGCGAATGACCGCGACTTTAACCACTACACTAGCTCTGCTTCAAGATGTGGAGATTTAGGCGGCTCTAGCGACAATACAAATCTTTTCTTTGTCCAAATGCAGTGTAGGAATGGCGCAGGACAAACGGGTGAATGCGAAGGATCGTTTAATATTTTAGATCATTTTACGGCTGGCCTTTGTGACTCTTCTGGTGGCACTGGATATGCTGAAATTCGTGCAACGGTCATTACACGTTCCATTTGTACGAATATCGTCCAGGTCGTTGAAAATGGTGGCAGCAATGCTGCCTGGTCTTCCCGTGTTTCAACCACGTCCACATTTGTGACTCCGGGTTTTGGCTACCGGTTTTTGCAAGATACCAAACCCTTTGGGAGCATCTTGGCACCTGCCCAAAATGAGTCTGTACCCGAGCTTTGGGATTCTTCCGTGGAGCCTGGGCAGCAGCCAATTGTGGTAAAGAACAATTTGAAAACCGCGTCAGTAGCACGGGCTGGTTCGGCCTACGGCTGCTCCGGTGCTGGGTGTGCATCACGCGTATGCTCCACCACTGGCGCAGCCTGCAATACCAACCAGGAGATTCGTGACTGTCAAAACAAAGATGGTTTCTGCTTGGGGACTGGCACAGTAAAAGTCTGCCAGTCTGGCGGGAAAGCCGGCAAAGTGTGTGATGCAGATTCTGAGTGCGGGAGTACGACGCAGAGTGTTTGTACGAATGGTATGTTCCAAGGTCAAGTGTGTGTTGCCAATACCCAGTGTCCTATATCATTATTCCCAGCTATCTATGGAACGTGTGGTCCGCAAACCACAACCTTAAATAAGTGTGACTACGGTTCAAGCCAAACCTACGGTGGTGGGAAGTATACCAGTACTGCCCCAATTCCTACCCAAGATGACCGACTTGATCGGTTGAAGTTGTTATTTGCCAAAGCCTACCGGGAGTGGACCTGGAATTCGACGTTTCAAAGGTATGGTGAAGTAACGAATACCCCAGCCAGCACAATTATTGATGACTGGAATACGGTGGATGATGTGGGCTCCCGTACAAGTTTTAAGAAGATGCACCTTTGCGCCCAACCAGGAGTTAATTCTCCTTACAACCGAGCAGACAGCAATCTATCGCTCGCATATTGTGGTATGCTCCCGAAGATTACGAACGGCACGTTGAATGGCGTTGGTGGTACTGTGGACATTACGAGTGGCCAATCTGTGCAATTGCGTTTCAATACGGTCGTTGATAATGAACAACTTCCGCTCCGAAGCATTGCAATTGACTGGGATGGGGATTACCGGGCCGATGAGATCATTCCTTGGGATGCGGCACCCAAGAGTGATCCTGCAAAACCACACATTTTTGCTCACGCGTACATGGGTACGTCTGGCACAATCTTCCACCCCCGTATACAAATTATTGACAACTGGGGCTGGACTACCCAGAACATCACATCGCCGTATAATCGTCTCCCAACCATAAAACCCCAGGCGGGGAGCTTCCCATTTGATTCAGATAGTGACCCAAAGGATCAGACGTACTGGTTTAATCAGAATAATCAGCTTACCATCCGTATTCGCTAATTCATGCCTCGTCGCCTCGCCTCCATTTTCGCGCAGGTCAAAGCCCACCCTTTCCGGGTGGCGCTGGCCGTTGTGCCGTTGCTGTTGGTTGCCCTGGCGCTCTTCGTTCCAAATATTTCCCAAGCTAGTGACTTAGAGAGCGCCACGCTTTCCTTGATGAATGCGATTTTCAGTTTCTTCATGTCTATCTTTGGGAGGCTGTTGGTTCTCTTCACCGACGTCCTTATCTACATTGCCACGTACTCCAACATCACGGACGTGGAAGCGGTGAAGGTTGGGTGGGCAGTCGTGCGTGACTTAGCGAACATGGGTTTCATTGTGGCCATGCTCCTCATTTCCTTTGGCACCATTTTCCGGTTCCAGGAGTACCGGTACAGCCGCTTGCTGGGCAAGCTCGTCATCATGGCCATTCTCATTAACTTCTCGCGGCTCATTGCTAGTTTGCTGGTGGACTTTTCTCAGGTCATCATGCTCACCTTCGTCAACGCTTTTCGAGACTTGGCTGCCGGGAACATTACTGAAGGCTTTGGCGTGGCAGATATTGTTGCATTCTCCCAAACCGCTTCTGCGGAAGGTGGGGATATTAACCTCCTCTCTGTGCTGGGTGCCATGTTCGCCGGGATTGTCATGCTCTTCATTGCTACGGCCATCGTGGCCTCCTTTGTGGTTTTCCTGGTGCAGCGAATGATCATGCTGTGGATTTACATCATTCTCTCTCCCATGGCGTACATGATGGCGGTACTGCCCGGCAGCTTGGGCCGGTTCTGGAGTGGGTGGTGGGAGACGTTCATGAAGTACCTCATCCGTGGGCCGGTCATTGGCTTCTACCTGTGGCTGGCATTCACCATTGCTTCATTTACCAATAATACTTTTACCACCGGTTCACCAACATCCAGCGTTGATCCGTTGGGGACTGACTCTGGGGTAAGTACATCCAGTGTGGCGTACTTTGCGAACCAGGCATCCACCGGCGCAAATGTGCTGAACTACATTGTGTTTGCGGCGCTACTCATTGCGGGTTTGCAGCAGGCCGCAGCCGCGGGCGGCGTAGCTGGGAAAATAGCAGGTAAATCCATGGCCACGTTTGAGAAGTGGGGTTCGAATTTGGGTAAAGGAGCTGGCGCACTAGCACTGGCACCGGTGAAGTACGCCGGCGATGTAGTGAAGCGACCGGCTGTCACTGCTGCTGAGAAGACGTTGGGTTTCATGAGCAAAATGCCGCTCATTGGCGGTGCTGCCATGGCCATGAATTCCCGGTTGCGTGCAAAGACCCAGCGCGCTGATGATGCTCAAGCGAAGATGGTGGAAAATCTTTCTGCCTCTGAACTCATTCAGCTTGGTTCTGGTAGCGCTGTGAGTGCGACTGCGGCAGCACGGCGCAAGGTTGCAATTGAGAAACTGATGAACACTGGCCAAATGAGCAAAGCGAGTGCTGCGCAACAAGAAATGATGCACGCCCAGTATGAAAGAGATATTGGCATGAAAATTAAGGTTGGGCCGAATGGGAAGATGTCCGATTTTGCTACTGATCAGCAGGGGCTGAAGATTTACAAAGACTACTTGAAAAAGAATCCTGCGCCCATGGGCGATTACATGGAGAAAGCACATGCGGCAGGTAATGTCGCTTTGGAGACGTATTGGCACGATAAGATTGAAGAGCGAGTGAAAGAGCTTCGGCCAAATGATCTTGCAGATATGACTGACAGCGCATGGTACAGAGGGAGGCCAGGTGCTGGTGGAGCGCAAACCGCATTTGCCAGAGTGGCAATCCCAATACTTTCCACCCGCGTTGCTGCGAACCCACAGTTTACCCGGCGGCTCCAGCAGGAGGTACCCGCAAATGTTCGTGATGCAATTAATAATGCTGCAGGAGGTATTCTATTCCAAACCGAAGAAGGCGGAGTGCAAGTTGTTACTCCACCCTCGCAACTGATGCGGAAACGTGAAGTGCGAACCCGTAATAAATTCCGAGATGCAGCCCTGCAAGATGAACATCTATCTGGTGTGTCAACTTTTGCAGCCGGTGCATCTAATATGCTCGCCATTAGTGATACCGCACTAAGAGAATTAGGAATAACGAATGTTCGAGCTGGGACTTCTATTACTCCAAATCAGAAAGCCGAAGTTGCTGGGCTGATGGCAGAAATTGTGACGAAGGATATTGCAGCGATGGAGCAGCAGTTAGGCCCTGCAATCAAACAGCGCGAGCAACTGTTGAATAAGCAAAAGAGCGGACCACTCTCTGATGCAGAACAAGTACAATTACAAGATTTGAATCGGCAATACCAACCGCTCCAACGCCAGAAAGCTGCACTTGAACGTTTGGAGAATCCAAATCAGCTTCAAAATATTCAGTTCATTGTGCGTGATAGAAAAGCTGGGGATGCGAAAAATATAATCGCCGAAGAGGAATCGCATGCCATTATGGAAGCGATGGATCCTGATCGATCTTTCCGCCGTGAAATCATTAATTCGCAATTTTCGCCACAGGAACGTGTGCAGATTGCAGATCAGATTTCAAAGCAACAAGGTGGACAGTACATGACCATTGAGCAGGCCTTTGATGAGTATTTTGCAAAGGGTTTAGCAAATAGCGGAAATTACAAAGGTGAAGGGAAAGATGCGATTCAGCTAAAGAGCGGTTTAGCTCTTCAATTACGTCGACAAGCTGAAGCAAAGGGTGTGCAAATGCGGTTTGTAGGGAATCCGAAAGCGCAAACGAAAGAACAAGCAGGAGCACCCGAAAATTACGCTGCCGCATTGCAAAATCAGGATGCCGAACAGGAAAAACTTGATACCTACTACACGCAAGGTGAACAGCAGCTTGCGCAGCTCAAAGCGCGGATGGTGGAAACAAAGGCTGCGGCAAATCGAATGCGTCTTGGGGAAGCTGGGCGCCGCTACGAGGCTGAAGCAAAGCAAGCAGAAGCTGAATACAATGCATATGGGAAACAATTTGATGAGTTGGAGTCACAATGGAAAGCCAGCACAGTAAAGGGCAAGAATTTGCAAACTGCTGCTACCCGGGCAGCCCGAGGTGAGTCACCCACAGCCACGCTTCCAGAACGTTACGAACGTGATCAAGCAGCAGCTACATCTTTTACGCCTGCAACTGATTCTATTCCAGCAGCGCCAAGGTATGCCACAGAAGAAGCCGGCACCACGAACATCACGAACAACATCCGCAATGAAATCACGCAGGTCGTCAAGTCCGCACCCCAAGGATTCCGTGATACAATGAAACTTACGTCCACATCGTTGGATAGCGCGTTGCGTAGTAGCTTAGTTATGAAGTCGCTGATGACCAACCTCCGGAATGGTTTTGATGCTATGCAGAAATCAGAGAAGAATCTTTCCGCAGAAACCACAGGCTTCCTAGGCAAGCGATTGTCTAACCTGCAGAAGCACGTTGACGGCAATGATATTGAAGGCTTCCGCGAAGACTTTGGCAAACTGCAAAAAGAATTTGACAGTATTATCGAATAAACACCCCATAGTAGGGGAGATGACCCATGCCTGATTCCCTCCTCCTCACATTTCAAAAACTGCCCGACCTGGTGAAAGCGCGTGCATCCGACCCGGATGCCATGCGTGCCTTAGACCGGATTGAGCAGGAAACCGGAACAAAATTGGCCGAACTGGTCATGCGGGTTTTGGTGCGTGACGTGGAACCCACAAAAATTGACGAAGCGCTGGTTGCGCAGTACAACGTCCCCAAAGCCAAGTCTGCTGAGGTCGCGAAGATGCTTTTGGACCAGCTCTTCTTCAAGTTCCGGCTTTTGGAAGTCCCAGAAGTGCCGGAGGTGAAGAATGCGGTTCCAACACTCCAACCGCAAGCAGGCGCTTCTGTGTACTTAGTGCACCCAGATGATGCAAAGGATGTGGCTCCGCACGTGCAACAATTACAGACTGCGCCCGCACCCATGGCGGTGTTGGATCCGCAAACCGTTACCAAAAATATTGTGGTAATGGAGAAGTTGCAGCTAGATGATGTGCTGCTACGCCGGCTGCAGAAGATTGTGGAATCCCGCCTGGTGGATGTACGTGACACAACCGAAACCGTGGAAATGTTGCTTCGTCCGGTGAAAATTGGTGGTTTAGGCTTTGATGACGCTCGATCTAGCCGCATTGCCAATGAACTGCAGCGGGTGGTGGAAGAGCTCCATCGCCGGCCAAAGCCGGTCATCAAGAAAGTCGTGCCACCACCCCCTCCTGCACCAAAACCATCGGTAGTAAAACCTACTCCACCTCCTCCGGTTGCACCCAAGCCTGTTGCTCCTCCGGCACTTGCACCTGCACCCAAACCGGTAGCACCCACTGTGCCCCAAGCCCCAGCTGCGCCAGCACCAAAACCTGGTCCTGTTGCGCCACCTCCGTGGTTCCGTCCGTCCAGCGTACCAGCGGCAGTGCCAGCCAAACCGCAACCACCTTTGGTGTCCAAGCGTCCGGCCATGCCAACGTACCGGGAGGTGGTGACCGATGTGCGGGCACCGCAGAAGGTGTTGGGACCCGTAGAAGCGCTTGGCAGTTTGTCGCTGGCAGATTTCCGCCGGTTGGGATCTGATGCAATGATCCGAACGCAAAAGATTGCCGAGGAAATTGAGGCGTTGGGTCGAGACTCTTTTTCCCAGCGTACTGCCGGCATTCGGGCGTGGCGGCAGTCACCTACTTTCCAGAGTTACTTGGAAATTGGGCGAATGGCTATGGACCGCAATGAAGAAGTAGCGGACATTATTCAGCTGCTTTCCGCGCAAGGGAAACCCGTCCTCTCTGCCGATGAAATGGAGGCCATTGGTGCGCTGAACCGACAATTCCGATTCTAACCTATGCAATTCGTCGTCCCCCAATTCATTGATGTGGAGAGCAAAATTCTGGGTCCGCTGACCGCCAGGCAGTTTGTCCTCATTCTCTTCTGGGCCTTAGCAGGCTTTCTCACCTTCCGCCTGGCGTCCTTCTTCACGTTCATCTTCCTCTTCATCTTGGAATCTGGGGTCACCTTCCTGTTCGCCTTTATTAAAATTAACGGTAGACTCTTCCACCATTTCATTCTTTCACTTCTGCAAACCTTTCGGCAGCCGCGCACGCGCATTTGGCACAAAGAGGATACGGAGTTTGAATTTCGGTTTGTTGCCCCGCAGCTGAAGAAAGCCGTAGCCGCCATACCCACCAAGCAGCCGCTCAACGCTTCCCGCCTGAACCAAATTGCCCTGGTGGTTGATACGGGTGGGGCGTACAACGAAGCTGGTGAAGTCGTCGCCCATGAATTGAAACGCGCCAATGGCTAGCCCTGCTCCACAATCCAAGCGCTCGCCTTTCCCGTCCACCCAACGGTACGTGGACGTGTGGGAAATTAAAGATGATGTGGCAATTTTGCGTGATGGGACGTTGCGTGGCGTGCTGCTGGTATCGTCCGTGAACTTCGCCTTGAAGAGTGATGAGGAGCAAGCCGCGGTCATTCAAGCGTACACGCAGTTTCTGAATACCCTGGATTTCCCCCTGCAAATTGTCATCCAGTCCCGGAAGCTGAACATTGACGGGTACCTGGATAATCTCAAAGGGATTGAAAAGCAGCAGACGAATGAGCTCTTGAAAATGCAAACGCAAGAGTACATTACCTACGTCCGGGAGCTGGTGGAGTTGGCGGATATCATGGCCAAGCGTTTCTACATTGTCATTCCCTTCCAACGCGGGCAGTATAAGAACGCCAACTTCTTCAAGCGGTTGACCGCCGCACTGTTTCCCACCCGGGTCATCAACCTGAAGCAGAAGCGGTTTGAAGAGTACCGGGCTGAGCTCATGAAGCGCATGGATATTATCATTGACGGGCTGGGTAGTGTGGGCTTGAAGGCAATCTCGCTGGATACCCAAGGACTCATTGAGCTCTACTACACCACCTACAACCCCCAAACCTCCAGTACGGAGAAAGCCGTTCCCGTGGAGCAGGTAAGCATTGAACGCTAATGGCACTGAATCTCACCAAACGAAACGCTCCCAAAGTTGAGGATACCCAACCGCAGCAGTTGCTGACTGCTGAAGAGCAGGTGCAGCAGCAGGAATCTCAATTTCAACGGAAGCGAGAGCTTCTGGAAGCTGAGCGGATTTACCGTCGAGGCGTGGTCTCGGTGCGGGACTTCATTGCCCCTGCGGCTTTCAAGGTAAGCCCCAAGGAAGTGGAAGTGGGCGGCAAGCTGGCGCGGACGCAGTTTGTCATCACCTACCCGCGGTACATTGCCGTGGGCTGGTTTGCGCCCATCATCAACCTGAATGTCCCGTTGGACATTGCCATGTTTTTCTACCCTGTGGGGTCAGAAGTCGTTTTGAAGCAGCTCCGAAACAAAGTGGGCCAGCTGGAGGCGCAAATTCTCTCGGATGCGGAGAAAGGCGCCCCGCGTGATCCAATTCGGGAAACTGCCTTGCGCGATATTGAGCAACTGCGTGATAACTTGACCCAAGGCACGGAGAAGTTCTTCCAAGTGGCTTTGTACGTCACGCTGTACGCAGATACCAAAGAAGAGCTGGACAAGCAGAGCGACAAGGTGGAGCAGCTCTTTGGTTCCAAACTGGTGTTCAGCAAACGGGTGCTCTTCCAGTCGGAGCAAGGATTTGTGTCCACCATGCCCCTGGGCCGGGACTTGCTGCAAGTGCTGTTCAACATGAATTCCTCCCCGGCAGCCAGCAGCTTCCCCTTCATTTCTTCGGACGTCTCGTCAGATAACGGCATTCTCTACGGCATTAACCGGCACAATAACTCCCTCATCCTCTTTGACCGGTTTAGCTTGCAGAATGCAAACTTCGTGGTATTCGCCACGTCTGGTGCGGGAAAGAGCTACGCGGTGAAACTGGAAATTCTGCGCTCCATGATGACCGGAACCGACGTTCTGGTCATTGACCCAGAGCGGGAGTACAAGTACCTGTCCGATGCGGTGGGCGGGACGTACATTAACATTTCCCTCAACTCAGAATCCAAGATCAACCCCTTTGACCTACCTCGCCCGGTTGGCGGGTCGGAAAAGCCTGCAGACATCATTCGCGCTGCAGTCATCACCCTCAAAGGTTTGATGCGGCTCATGCTTGGCACACTCACCCCTGAGGAGGACTCATTAGTTGACCGGGCACTCATTGAAACGTACGCCAAGAAGGACATTACCGCGGACAGTGATTTGTCCAAGGTGGAAGCCCCACTCATGACTGATTTCCAGGAAGTGCTCAGCGGCATGGTGGGGTCAGACTCCCTGGTGGAACGGCTAAAGAAGTTTACGGAAGGGACGTTTGCGGGTTTGTTCAATAGTCCCACCAACATTGAACTACAGAACCAGCTGGTGGTGTTCTCGGTTCGTGATTTGGAGGATGAACTCCGGCCCATTGGCATTTCCATGATTGTTTCCTACGTGTGGAACATTGTCCGCTCGCAGTTGAAGAAGCGTATCCTGGTCATTGACGAAGCGTGGTGGCTCATGCAGAACGAAGATTCAGCCAAGTTCATCTACGCACTGGTGAAACGCTGCCGCAAGTACTACCTGGGGGTGACCACCATTACCCAGGATGTGAATGACTTCCTACGTTCTGCGTACGGTCAAGCCATTGTGACCAACTCTGCCTTGCAGCTACTCATGAAGCAGTCCCCGGCTGGCATTGATATGATCGCCAAGACTTTCATGCTCACCCAAGGAGAGAAGTACCTGCTGCTGGAAGCCGCGGTGGGCGAAGGGATATTCTTCGCCGGCGCCAAGCACGCCGCCATCAAAGTTGTGGCCTCGTACACCGAAGATCAAATTATTACTTCCGACCCACGTCAGCTCTTGGAAATTGAAGCTGCGAAGAAAGAGTTTAACGACCAGCAAGCTGACGGTGGCCCCGCCTAATATGCACTTCTCTATGTCACGACGCACGCAAATACTCATTCTCCTCGGGGTGGTTATCCTATTCATTGCCATCATCGGCTATGTGCTTCTCCAGCGCAAAGCCACCCCCGCAAATACGAATAATGCGAACCAAACCGTGCTGAATGTGAACCTGGTGAACGTGAGTTTGCAGAATGGGAATGCGAATACCAATCAACCCAGCGCCGGGGTGACCACCGATGAAGCCGCGGTGAAGGGGATTGCCAAGAGTTTTGCCAGTATCTACGGCAGCTTTTCCACCCAGAATAACTATGAGAATATCACCGAGTTGTACTTCTACATGACCCCAGAGCTCAAAACGCAGCAAGAAGCCTTTGTGGCAGCGGAGAAAGCCAAGCAGGGGGACACGTCCCTGTACCAAGGCACCAGCTCTGAATCGCGCATTGTGCACCTGGATGCACTGGATGCCAAGGCTGGCACCGCAGCGGTGACAGTAACGCTGGTGCGGGAAGCAACGTCTGGGAATAATGCGACGACCACTACCTACAACCAAAATCTCACTTTGACCTTTGCAAAAATGGACGGCGTGTGGAAGGTCGGCCGCTTAGCCTGGGGCGCAAAGCAGTAGCTAGGCTATGGCAGATGCAATCCAACAAGAGCAGAACTGGGCGCGAGCAAATGCAATGGAAGTACAGAAGCAGCGAGCGCACGATACGCAGCAGGCCGCAAACATTTCCGTCAGCCGACCACCGTCGTTTGGCGTTGGGCAGATGGATGGCCTCAGCGGCCCGTCACAGGCTCGGGAAGCCGCGGCAGATAACGCCAACCCGGCAGAAAATATTCGGAGTGTCGCTGGCGCGCTCCACGCCGCACGGGAAAAGCAGCGGCAGCTGACTAGCACTTTCGACGCGCCAACCGCGCAGGTGACCGATCTGGTCAACAAGTCCTACGAAACCTGGTTCAACACCTTTCAATCCGGCTTCATTGCCCCCATTTTTACACTCGTCGGCGTCTTCATTTCCGGTCCTATCTTCGTTGGTTTGTACTTTGCGCGGATCGTGGTAGGGCTCATGAAAATCAAATTGAAAGATGTCTACGTCATTCCGCCGTATCGGTTCACTTCCATGGGTGGCATGGCCGCGGTGTTCACCCATACGGGGGTGACTGTCCTCGTTCTCATTTTCTACATCATTCTCTTTTTCCTTGCAGCACTCATTGTTTACTTCCTTACCCACCCCTGGGAAATAGTCCTTGCAACCTTTGGCGATGGATTTAGTGGTTTAAAAAGTTTGTATGATGCTTTTCAATAAAAAAACTGGAATACACCTAGGTTTTCTCGCTGCTACGCTGTTCATTGGATGTGTATTCATGATCCCTCGCCCTGCCGCGGCGTTTATTGACTGCACAGGGAAGAGTTATACCGTTGAACAGCGAGAAAAGCTTATTCGGGTGAGTGTACCAATTCCCGGGGTAACGTTTCAATGTGTTGACTCCCAAACCAGTGAGTCTGGCCACTATATTGAAGACATGGGCGCGTACATTGGTGGTATCTACAAATTTTTCTCAGGGATTATTGGGATTATCGCTGCAGGAATGATTTTTTACGCCGGCATTCGGTGGATGACCGCAGGTGGGAACCGCGCGCACGTGCAGAGCGCTAAGGAAACCATTGTCACATCACTGGTTGCAGTGGCTTTGGTCTTGGGCTCGTACCTCATTCTCTTCACCATTAATCCAAAACTCGTCAATCTCAATCCGCCGTCTATTCGATCGATAGTAGGGCAGGAGCAGCAATTTGTTAATTGCCCTACCAAAAAAACTTGTCAAACTGGCTCTTCTGAAGGGAAAACTTGCATTGCCGATGCAGATTGCGGGCCCGGCACATCTTTGGGTACATGCAGTTGGAGTGTTGATGTCTTTGCGCAAGGAACCATTGTTCCTGAATGTGGGAAAGAGTATACGTATTTGAAAGCGGGTGTTGGATCTGAGGGGAAGTGCTTTGGTGCTGTGTGTACAGATCCCACCATGTCATGTACAGCTCCAAATCCACTTGACCCTATTGGTTTTGATTCAACGTGTAAGTTCAATTCTATACGCTGCGAGCAAGTGACGGACTCTTCTGTTGGTATTGGTTTCGGAAACCATGATAACCTTTGCCGTCGATTGTCAGTACCTGGGGTGGGTCGTTGCGGCTGGTATGATGAGTACTGGGCACAATTCTTTAAGGATGACCGCTGCATCTGGAGACCGCTTCTCAAATGCCCAGCTGATTGGCATCAGGTTGACTGCGCGAATGAATGTGTCGCTGCGAATAAGGGTTGTGGAAAAGTAAATATCCGCGGAGATTCTTTGGCGAAAAGTTTTCTCTTCATTCCTCCATTTGGTTCTCCAACGATTATTCCACTCAATCCCCCAAATTGGTTAGCAGGACTATTTGATGGAAACCCTGGATATGATTTTAAGAATGCGAAATGTGATGCCGGAGCTCAAGATCCGGTTTACACTCTTGATTTAACAACTGATAAAGAAAATGTGCGTTCTATTTGCTGTAGGAAAGATGGTTCCACGGCAGCTCAAACCTCAGATGAGTTTTTAAAGTGTTTGAGTGTCAATTCGAAGTAAAATATGCGTAAAAATTGGTTTTTGTGTAGACTATAAGAATATGAACCGTCGCATCCTCCTCATCATAGCCTATTGCTTAGGGGTCATTGTCCTGGGTCTTTTGCTGTACGTGGTCTTTTTTCGTCCAATAAGTCCCTCACCCAACGGGAATGCCAATGGCAATGAAAATGTGAATGGGGAATTCCCAAACCTCAATGGTGGGGTGAACCGGCCATTGAACAGCAATGGCGGTTTGCCGAACGTCAATGATGCAAATGCAAACCGACCGACTGCCAACACGAACACCGGTCCGTCATCCATAGCGAATGGTGGGGATACCACCGTGCGCACATTGGTTTCCCAAAACGCCTTTGCTTCGGTTGTGGATAGTAGCGGAAATGTGTTGTACTACGACCCGTCCACTGGGCAGTTCTACAAACTGGATGCAAGCGGAAATGTGGTGCCCATGGGTACAACTCGTTTCCCATCTGCAGAAGCAGTAGTGTGGTCCCCAAACCGAACCTCCGCAATTCTTAGTTTTCCGGATGACTCCAAAGTCTTCTACGACTTCACCACCAAAAAGCAAGCGACCCTGCCCAAGGAAGCAGAAGACTTTAGCTTTGCCCCAACTGGTGAGCAAATTGCCTTTAAGTACAACGCTGCGAACATCAATGACCGGTACTTGGTGGTGGCAAACCCGGATGGCACAGGGATGACACCCATTGAACCGCTGGGCGATATTGGTTCAACGGTGACAGTTTCTTGGTCACCAAATAATCAAATTGTGGCTTCCAAAACCAAAGGCGTGAATGGCGAAGCGCAAGAAGTGGTTTTTGCAGGATTGCATGGCGAGAATTTTAAAACTGTGGTAACCGACGGTCGGGGTTTTGAAAGTACGTGGGCACCATCTGGCCAGCAGCTGGTGTACAGTACGTACTCAGCTGCTTCAAATTTCAATCCCGTGCTCCACATTGTGGATTCGCAGGGGGATAGGATTGGCGGGAATAACCGGTCTTTGGATATCCAAACGTGGTCGGATAAGTGTACCTTTGGCACTGGTGGCACGTCTCTCTTCTGCGCGGTGCCAAACTCTTTAGCCTCAGGCAGTGGGATCTACCGCAGCCAAGCCAGCCAAAGTGCAGATACATTTTACAAAATTGATCTGACCACCGGGGTGAAAACGCAGCTTGCCGTGCCCGTGGGGACAGATGGCAGCCGGCAATTTTCCGCAACCAACTTGGGCCTTTCCCCTGATGGCCGAACGCTGTACTTCACTGATGCACCAACTGGCCGCGTGCTCCAATTGACCGTCCGCTAAGTATGTTGGATTTCCGGCGCCACTGGCTGACAATCCTCTCCGGCGCAGCCGCTCTGGTGCTGGTGGTTTTTGCTGTGAGCGTCATCAAAGCGAACCAAGGCGAATTAAGCCAAACGCCGCGCGTGACCAGCGATGATCCTGTGCTGGGAAGCTCAGGTGGTTTAAAGATCATTGTCTTCACCGATTTTGCCTGTGAGTTTTGCAAAGCCGAAGTGCCCATTCTGAAGAGTATTCTGGCGGACTACCAGAAAGATGTGCAGCTGGTGTTCAAAGATGCGCCTCTGCCCACGCACCCCACGGCCAGACGTGCGGCGGAAATTGCCCGCTGTGCGCAAGACCAGGGGAAGTTCTGGCAAATGCACGACCTGCTTTTTGAAAAGCAAACGCAGCTGGGGACCATTGCTTTGGTAGATTTGGCAAAGGACGCTGAGGCTGATGCCGCAGCTCTGGAGCAATGCATGACCACAGGAGGCGGCAAGGCGCGGGTGGATGCAAGCGTCGCTGAATCTCAGCGGATGTTGGTGAATGATGTGCCAACCATATTCATTGGTGACGAACGATTTACAGGTCTGCAAGAAGAAAATACACTTCGCCAGGCAATAAATGGCCGGCTATGAGGAACATGATTCGGTTCGCTGGTATTCTGGTGCTGCTCGTTGGTTTTTGGGTACCCAAGGTATCGCAGGCTGTCATTGCTGGGTGTTCAGATTTGGGATCAACCTACACGTCAGCTCCGTGTTTGAACAACTTCTGTGGGGGGAGTATTTGCATTTGTAAAACTGGTATAAATGCTCAGGAGGATGGTGGTGAGATATGTTGCGCTGATGCGGCAAGTAATAATGAGCAAACTTGCTTTGATAAGCAGACTGGAACGCCAGGGCGAGAAGCGCCAACTGATGGTCCGGTTGTTGGTCAGACGCAGGAAAAGAATCCCATTAGTTTCCGGGTAACGGTAAGCTTACCCGGTTCAAAATTTTTGGCAGGCCAGAGTATTGCTATTACCGGAGAGACCTTAGGGGAGTACATTGCCGCCCTCTACTTTTTTTTGGTTAGCGCTGCTGGGATTTTAGCCGCTGGAATGATTTTCTATTCCGGCATCCGGTGGCTGACGGCGGGTGGAAATCGGGGGGCTGTACAGGATGCGAAAGATCACATTCTCTCCTCACTCATTGGCTTGGGCTTGGCTTTTGGCGCGTACCTGATCTTGGTCACCATTAGCCCAAAGTTGGTAAAATTTAACTCTCTGAATGTCCGCCAGGTGGTTGGTCAGCAGCAGACTTTTGCAGAGCAAGAAGTAGCAGTAGATGGTTACAAGAGTGAGCAGCCGCTTGGAACAGTGTCTGCTAGTCAGTCCTGGTATACGAAGGTATACAATCAGTACAATAATTTCATTGCTCCAGTTGCAACCAACGGGCTGGATCCAAAGTTGATGTACGCAATCATGTTGATTGAATCTAGTGGATTTGAAAGAGCTACTTCGAAGGCATCGCCGCCTGCTTGTGGACTCTTTCAGTTGCGGGTAAGTACGGCGCAACCATATCTCCCAGAAAAACCAAATCTCACGTGTGCAGATTTGTATGACCCGGCTTTGAATGCCAAGGCATCTGCGGGGTATTTGAAGACACTCTTCAGTAGCACGTGTCCTATGCGCGCTCGGGAGAAGCAAAAGGATGGTTCATATATCACGAAACAATGTGATCAATCTTTAACGAACTGTAAGAATGGCGATTTACGGTATGTGGTTGCCGCGTACAATGGTGGCGCGGGCGCGAATTGCAATAGTGCGAGCAAATGTCCACCCCAGAGAGATGTGAGCGGCAATATTATTCCAGATTCAAAGAAGACTTGGTGGGAGTGTGAGAAGAATTCTGGGTATGCACAGACACGAAACTATGTTCAACAGGTTTTGAGTGCGTATGAGCAAATAAAGACGTTTACGAATCCATGAAGACGCCCGATGTCATTTTTGTTTGCACTAACTGCGACGCCCAGTACCCCAAGTGGCAAGGCCGATGCAATGAGTGTGGCCAGTGGGGGACCATTACTGCAGAAGCGAATCGCCAAAGTAAGAAGAAGACGGCCATAGGTGGCAAACCGGGGAAGACTCAGGCGTTTTCGGATGTCGTTGGCACGGCAGTGAATCGGCTGGTCACGGGCATTGCGGAATTTGACCGAACCGTAGGTGGGGGAATTGTCCCAGGCTCACTCATTCTCCTGGGTGGTGAACCTGGGATTGGAAAATCTACGTTGGCTTTGCAGATTACCAGCGCCATTCCCAAACCCGTCCTGTACGTCTCAGGTGAGGAGTCTGCCAGCCAGGTGAAGCTGCGGTATGACCGTTTGGGGCTCAAAGCGCCGCATGTGCAGTTCCTGGCTGAGACTGATGTACCATCGGTGCTGGCAACCATTGAAGCGCTGAAACCAGCGTTGGTCATTATTGATTCAGTGCAGACGCTGTTTGACCCAGAATTACCATCCGAAGCTGGCTCGATGGTGCAGGTGCGCGTGTCCACGGTGAAGCTCATGGAAGTGGCGAAGCGCTCGCACATTCCCGTGGTACTCATTGGCCATGTCACCAAGGAAGGGACCATTGCCGGCCCCCGCGTGCTGGAGCACCTGGTGGACTGCGTGCTAACTATGGAAGGGGATCCGCATCACGCCTACCGCATTCTCCGGGCAACGAAGAATCGTTTTGGCGCCACAGACGAGGTGGGGGTCTTTGATATGGCCAGTACCGGCCTGGTGGAAGTCCCAAATCCCTCAGAGCGCTTCCTGGCAGAACGGCCAGCAGATACCAGTGGCTCGGCTATTGCCCCAGTGGTGGAAGGCACGCGGAGTTTTTTGCTGGATATACAAGCCTTGGTGAGTGCTACTGTCTTTGGCTACCCCCGCCGGGTGGCAGCGGGGTTTGATTTGAACCGGTTGCAGCTGCTCATTGCCGTGCTCATGAAGCGGGCCGGTCTGGCGCTGGGAAATCAAGACGTGCACCTGAATGTGGTTGGGGGTTTCCGGATTGATGAACCGGCCGTGGATTTAGCCGTGTGCTTGGCTATTGCCTCATCGCTGCACAACGTCGCCTTACCGGCTGGGGTGGCGGCCGTGGGTGAAGTTGGTTTGGGTGGCGAAGTGCGGGGTGTGAGCTTCTTTGAACGCCGAGCAGGTGAATGTCAGAAGTTGAAGTTCACCAGCCTCCTGTGCCCACCCAACGCCAAAGCCGCGAACCTGAAAGGGATTCGCTTGGTGCCAGTGAAGACGGTCGCGGATGCCCTGCGGGCGTTGAAGATAGGCTAGGGAAGAGAGCTGTAAAGCTATAAAGCCGTAGAGCTGTAGAGGTTTATGAATAATACCAGAGCGGCTTTTCCAAGCCGCGGTGGCTTGTTGGTGACGTATGGGTTTGTCTGTGTATTTCCCCCTTTGTCATTGCGAGCTCCAGCTTGTCCGCCGAAGCCAAAGGCGGAGGAGGGCAGGAGCGTGGCAATCCCGTAGAACTACGAGACTAAGTCTGTGAAAGGATCTGGTTTTTTGGTACTTCGGGATTGCCGCGTCACTCGAAGACTCGTTCCTCGCAATGACAGAGAGGGATGAACCTCATCTTTTTTCCACAATAAAAAAAGAGCCCCTTCCTGAGGCTCTCTAAAGAATTTACGATGTTGGTGTTATGCTTCGACCTGGATGTTTTCGTCCACGTCAGTTTTGAGGAAATTGAGCATGGTGCCCAACTCGAGTTTTCGGGGTTTGAAGCGAAGTCGCTGGCCTTTGATCGTCGGTTTGATAACAATTTTTTCTGCGCCTTTGACCATCAAAGCTTGTACGACCACCGAAAGCTTGGTTGTAGACAGAATGCTGCCATTTTGTGCGCGGAGATTTCCGCAGATCGCACAACCATGAACTGTTTGGGTTGTTTCACCGTTCACTTCGATGTGAACGAGTTCAGCCACTTGCTCATGGCAATTGTGAGTCCTTTCACATTCGCAATTTTGCGTTGGGGGAGGCGGATCAAGACCGAGCTCGTTGAACTTGTTAAGCAAAAGTTCTCGGTCTGCCGCCGGAAGCTGGGGAAATTTAGGCATGGAACCTCCTCTGGTTGAAATGTACAGTTTTCGTCGTCCTGACGAGTGAGGGTTTTGTGCAACGCAAAACAAGCGATGCGGTTTATACAACCCATGATACGCCTTGGACTGGTTTCGTCAACCCGGGTTACGAAGAGGGTTACGTCCCGCCACTGAGGCGGGATCCCGCCCTCTTCTCCTCAGAAGCAAGAAGTGGCGGGAAATATACGAATTACGAATGGGGAGGGGAAATGGTGTTTTCCTCCGAGCGGGGACGGCTCTGCCCGCTGCTTGAGCCGGGATTGTTGTAGGGTAAAGAGGGTTTTGGGTGGGGGTTTGGACGTGGATCGATTGAAAGTGGAGATGGAAGGGAAAAATAAGAACCACCCCTAACCCCCTTGGGAAGGAGGGGGAGGAGTTTTATCAGTAACCTATACCTCTACCTTCTCACCATACTCGCTGCCACACCTAAACCCTCCATCCTGTTGAGAAGGAGGGGGTAGGGGGAGGTAACCCTAATGGGGTAAACTAGGGTGCCAAGAATCAAGAGCGCAAAAAGAACACGCTTGGTCTATTACTTCTACCCTTTTCCATACCCGCTACCCTAACGAGCATCCATACCCTGACCCCCCTACTCCGGGTGCAGTAGGTTTCGCTTCTCAGCTACCAGAACGGCTAACTTGGGCGCCGTTGTCAGTTGCGGATCAGATTGTAGCAATGTCGTTGCTGCTGCACGGGTGGCTTCCACCAGCTTTTGGTCAGATAACCTGGCTACGCGGAAAGGTTGGAAGCCGCTCTGCTGAATCCCCCATATTTCACCAGGTCCACGCCGGGCCAAGTCTTCCTCAGCAAGTTTGAAACCATCCTGGGTCGTTGCCAGCACATCCAAACGTGCCAGGGTTTCCGGGTCCGTTGCTTCAGTGGCCAAGAAGCAGGCGCTGGCCTGGCTGCCCCGGCCAATGCGGCCGCGGAATTGGTGAAGCTGTGCCAAGCCAAAGTGGTCTGCCCCTTCAATGAGCATCACCGTGGCATTAGGAATATCCACGCCCACTTCTACCACGGCGGTGGCCACCAGCACTTGGGTTTTTCCAGCCGTGAAGTCTGCCATTGCTGCTTCCTTGTCCTTGCTGGAGAGTTTGCCATGCACCAAGCCAATGCGGAGGCTGGGAAGAATGTCCTTGCGCAACCGCTCGTACTCCACGGTAGCGGATTTTGCACCCAATGGGTCATCCGTAATGCGTGGGCAAATGACAAAAGCTTGCTCGCCAGCAGTGCAGCGTTCGCGAATGGCGGTGTACGCACGTTCTCGGTTCTTGTTGTCCAGTACCACAGTCTTCACTGGCTTCCGCTCTGCTGGCAGGTGGGGGATGCGGGAGGTGCTCAAATCACCATACACGGTCAATGCAAGTGTTCGAGGAATGGGTGTGGCGGTCAGTGAGAGAAAATGGGGGATGCCTTGGTTGCCAGCCGCGCGTAGGGTTTTCCGCTGCTCCACACCAAAGCGGTGCTGTTCGTCCACCACGACAAGGGCGAGGGAATGAAACCCAACCCCTTTGCTGAGTAAGGCGTGGGTGCCAATGATCAAGTCCACTTTCTTTTCTGCCATGAGTGCCACGAGGGCTGGCCGTGTTAGTGCTTTGTCTGGTTGGGTGCTCACCTGCCTGCTTGCCTGCGTGAAGAGCGCCACGCGCGTGTTAAAGGGCTTCAGCAGTTGGGTGAGTTTCTGGTAGTGCTGCCGCGCCAGAATTTCCGTAGGTGCCAGGTACGCAGTTTGGAACCCAGCGGTTGTCACATTCAGAATTGCGATGGCCGCGACGACAGTTTTTCCCGAACCCACGTCCCCTTCCAAAAGTCGGTTCATGGGAGCAGGTTGATCCATGTCCTGCAGAATGTCCCAGGCTGAGCGCTTCTGCCCGGGGGTGAGGGTGAAGGGGAGCCGCTGCACGAATTCCACAGTCTGCTGCTGGTTGAAGGGTATGCGAACGCTGGGCTCGGCGGCTAAGCTCGCCCGTTCTTGTTGCACGGCCAGGTGTACCACCAGGAGTTCGTCAAAACCCAGCCGGTGCCGCGCAGCTTGCACATCGCCAAAGCTTGCTGGGTGGTGGATGAGCTGCAGAGCGCGGCTGAGGCTCAAGAGTTCGTATGCATCCTGCACCGTGGCGGGAAGGATATCCTCCAGACTGTGGACGACGGACAAGCACTGGGCAATCCAGTTGCGGAGTTGCTTCTGCGTTAGACCGTCCGTTAGCGGGTAGATGGGAATGAGTCCAGCGGCGTGCAGGGGATTGTCACGCTTCTCCCAGGTGGGGTTGACCAACGTGGTGCCAAAAATGTTGGTCTCAACCTTTCCCGCCAGCCATAGCACATCACCTGGGTGCAGGGCTTTGGCTAGGAAGGGCTGGTTGAACCAGACGAGCTTAATGCTCCCTGTCTCATCGGCCACAATCGCCTCAGTGACGAGCATACGTTTCCGCTTGGCTGCACGGCGGGAGGAGATGAGCTGGATGCGGCCGCGGATGGACACAGTGCTGTTTCCCCGCACGTCGGCAATGTGCTCCACGCGGGACAAATCTTCGTATCGGAAGGGCAGGTGCCAGAGCAAGTCAGCCACCGTGCTAATGCCAAGTTTCTTCAGCCGGTTCGCGGCCGTGGGGCCAACGCCGGTGAGGGTGCCAATGGGTGATTCGGGGCGGAGCATAAGCTAAGTGTAGCATTTTTGGGTTATCGCACCTGTTATCAACCAAAAAGAAAAGGCCGGTTTCCCGACCTTTGCCAAGCGATTAGGCGTTAGAAACGTGAATGTGCGTACCTTGCAGGATGACACGAAATTTCTTTTCGCACCGGCAGATCAAGTGGGTCTCGGGTGCAATGCCGATCGGGCATTCGTGCTTGAAGGAAGCTTCCTGTGTTGCTTCATTCGTGAGGCAATTATTGCCGCAATCGCAGACGATATCAATAAGGACAACGTCCCTTCCCACAGGCTCAATTCTGATCGATTTCATTTTTTCCTCCAAACGATTAGTTATTTTCTTTGCTTATGGTGTAGCATCAACACCCGGGAGAGTCAAGGCTTCATGGGCATGGTATTTTTTGGATAGCAAAAAAGCTCGCGTGTTTCTTATGGGGTCCCCACAAACACGAAGCGGAACGGAGTGAGCACGGGTTTGTGGGGCAAAGCGAGGTTTCGTGCGAAAGCCGAAGTAACCCCGAGCAGCGGGGGTACGTAGGCTGAAGCACGAAACGAGCTGGTGCGCTCGACAGGAGTTGAACCTGTGACCTCAAGCTCCGCAAGCTTGCGCTCTATCCAGCTGAGCTACGAGCGCGCACAATGTTGCTGAATGCTCTACATTCCTACCATACCCAAGTGGGAGCTGGCAAGCCTAAATCTTAAAGGTTCGAGCAAGGCGATCAGTTAAGTCTTCCGTTTCTCGTTCCAGGTCTTCCCGAATGTACTTCTGCAGTACAGCGCGCACCCGCAGCGGATTTTGGTCTTGTAGTGGAATTGGGTAGCTGGGCCGGATCCCACTTTTAAAGGTCAAGTACAGCATTTTTACCGCAGGGGGTTCATAGGCAATCCAAAATGTGGCAAATTCCCGGAAGCGATGGGCACGATCGTGGATTTGAATCCCATCCTCGTTGACCTCAAAGGCAACCCGCTCTGGAACCCGAAATTGCCGGGCGACCATCACAACGGCAAAGAGGACTATGATGACTGCAAAGAGGTAATTCTTGTTA
This sequence comes from Patescibacteria group bacterium, assembly GCA_041665345.1. NCBI lineage: Bacteria > Patescibacteria group bacterium. The sequence goes on along the minus strand of JBAYJA010000004.1, from coordinate 780 downwards.
ATAAATGAATACACCAGTAACCCAACGAGGATGACGCCTAGCCCGATGTACCAGAACATGCTCCGATCATGCTGGATGAATGACGGAAATTCCCACCGCAGGAGTGGGGTTTGTGGTTGCTGATTCTCCGTAGCATTGCTAGGATTGTCCATACGGGGTAGAGTATACCACGAAATATCGTGTTCTGGAGAGGTGGCCGAGTGGCTGAAGGCGGCAGGTTGCTAACCTGTTATATGGCTTTAAAACCGTATCGAGAGTTCGAATCTCTCCCTCTCCGCCAGCCTTCGCTCTCAAGCTTTGTTGAGAGCGAAGGCTGTCCTCCGAAGCTCATAGCGAAGGAGGACATAAAGTATGTTGCCAGAGCTACGGCTGGCAAACCAGTTCGTTTCGCGCTCAGAGCTGCGCGTATCCGGTTGCTACCGAATCCGCTCCGCCCGTCGCGCGAAGCCTCGCTTTGCCCCACGAACGCGTGCTCGTCCTGATGCAGGACTGCGCGCCACATTCGTGGGGACCCCAATCGAGCACGAATACACGCCAAGTTTGTTGGGACCCCAAAGAATGCGAGGCACACGCTGGAGGGTTGGCCGAGTGGTCTATGGCGACGGTCTTGAAAACCGTTAGGGTTAATAGCCCTCGTAGGTTCGAATCCTACACCCTCCGCCATACCTTTTCGCTCACGCATGTATGCACTGCATCTACTGCGGATCAACCGGACCCTTTAATAAGGAGCACGTCATCCCTCAATTTTTGGGGACGTTTACTCCGGTCAATCCAACACTC